>JAZQDF010000121.1:0-2009 GCA_045546635.1 Eubacteriales bacterium | reverse complement strand
TCTGCTGATGCAGGACATAATTCTGCCGTATGCGGCAAGACCTGCAGTGCCCTCAAATATATCGGTTCCGTTGGAATTGAACACACCGATAACGGGTGCACCGTTGTTGATGGCCATATTGTAAAGGTCAGAGATTTTTTTTGCGTGGCGTTCGTCAATGGCACCGCCCATTCTGGAGGCGTCCTCTATGAAGGCAAAAACAAGCTTGCCGTCGATAGCACCGTATCCGCAGATAACACCCTCAAACTCATTGTCCTTTTCAGTAGTGATATAATCGGATGATCCACGCTTGGTGTAGGCACCTATCTCAATGAAGGTGTTATCATCGAATAGGGCCTTTATCTGTTCTCTTGCCTCAACGCTCTCGCTAAGGCGAAGCGACTCGCGAAGCTCGGCGACGGTAGGCAGATTACAGAAGGTTGGTTTGTTGTATTTGTTCAAAGCGAATTCTCGATTTGCACTAAAGCAAATCTCTCCTTCCTTAAGTTTACGTTGGTAGATCAGGAAAAATAATTCATTTTCCACCAAATATACTATACCACCAAATGACTTTCAAGTCAATACTTTTTTATTAAATAATAATCGTTAAAGATGAATTTAATATGATTATTATTCATAAATAAACCGTAGATCGGGCAAAAGAACAGGCGACGTAATAACGCCGCCCTTTAAATTTTATTCATTAGGTTTTCTTTTGATAATAACGTCGGACAGGGGATTGTTGCCCATAGCGTCCTCAAGATTTTTACTTACCAGATGCGTGTAAATCTGAGTGGTGTTCAGCTGCTCGTGGCCGAGAATATCCTTCAGCACGCGGATATCCACCTTTCCGCTTTGATACATAAGCGTTGCTGCCGTGTGACGAAGCTTATGCACCGAATATCCCTTTGAGCCGAGTCCGGCACGGTCGAGATACTTATTAACCATCCATTGAACGGTCTTGGGGGAAATTCGCGTCTGACGGGCGGAGAGAAAGAAGGCGTGAGAGGAGGTGCGGATGTATCGGGGATCAAGTCTTACCTTAAGATAGGAAATAACCGCATCCCGTGCCGCGTTGTTAAGGTAAATTATTCTCTCCTTACTTCCTTTACCAAGCACCTTGACGAAGGTTATATCGGGATCAAAGCTTTCGAGATTAAGACCTACAAGCTCGGAAAGACGCATTCCGGTGTTGAGAAAAAGTGCAATTATTGAGTAGTCCCTCTGCCTTGTTTTTGAGTCTGTGTCAGAGCTTACCGCTTCGAGCAGGCTTACTGCCTCGTCTACAGTAAGATATTTTGACAAAGTCCTGTTTTTTTGTATTCCGTCGATTTCTGCCGTAGGATTTCTATCGATTATGTGCTTTTTGTTATGCATATGGCGGAAGAATGACTTTAGCGAGGACAGCTTTCTGTTTCTCGTAGAGGTGTTATTTCCACGTTCGTTTCGTGTGTAAGCTATGAAGTTTACGATAAGCTGCGTATCTACTCGGTTAACGTCGCTTACCGTCAGATGTCTTATGCTCAACTGCTCAAGCTCCTCGTTTGAGAGCACAAGATCCTCCTCCACCATTATCATATATCGAAAGAAGGTTCGCAGGTCTAAAAGATACTCGCAAATAGTCTTTTCACTCTTGCCCTCAACCGCCGAAAGATAGTTTGCATAATCTCTCAGAAAACGCGGGAAGCTCTGAAATTCGGGATTGTCGTTTTTTAGCGTGAGCGTCGCCATAATAGGCCTCCTTTCCTCGTTAGAACTACAGATTATAATTGACTCCACAAATTCTACGGTATTTTTATACTACTATTATACTGTTTTTTTAGCAGGATAAAATGAATAAATTGTAAACATTAGAGAAAAATCTTGGATTTTGTATAAAAAACCTACGTTATAAAAGTCTTTTCTTGGAATAAAGAAGGGGTGGGCACCATATAGTTTAACAAAGTAAAAATATTGAGGTAAGTATGAAGATCTATGTTTTAAATCTGATCGTAAAAAGAAAATTCGTTGCAGCTGTTAGTGCATCCCTG
>JAZQDF010000120.1:0-3161 GCA_045546635.1 Eubacteriales bacterium | reverse complement strand
CCTCGCCGCCGTACAGGGCAGCTGTTCCTGCCGCCATCATTCCTGCGGCACCACCGCCGATAACGGCTATTCTAATCATATTACTATCAACGCTTTGCATAGACCTCGTATTCATCCCAAAGCTTTTCAAGGGCGTCAAATCTTTCTGTGATCTGCTTCTCACGGTGAGACGTTATCTCGATAATTATGGCGTTAATGATGCTGAGGGGAGCAACGAGTGAGTCCATAAAGGATGCCATATCCGACTGTGCGATAAGCAGAGAATTAGCAAACTCGGCAATAGGAGATACAAGCGAGTCGGTAAAGGCAATAACCTTCGCCTCCTTCTGTCTTGCAAATCTTACTCCGTTAATCATCTTGGAAGAGTATCTGGGGAAGGAGAAGGCGATAACCACGTCTTCAGCACCAACCGAATACATCTGCTCAAATACCTCGGCGGAGGAGGTGGGAACTACAAGCTTAACGTTGTCAAAGATGAGCGAAAGGTTGTAGGAGAGCAGTCTCGCAATGGGCTCAGAGCTTCTTGCCCCCATAACGTATATGTTTTTAGACTCAAGAATTGCATCTACGGCAGATCTGAAGGCCTCTCTGTCAAGATGCTCCAGCGTATATCTTATTTTGTTAATATCCGATTCCATAACGTTGTCGATAATATCACCGCGGCCGATACGCTGCTTTGTGATCTCAATACGCTGATTAGGAGTAAGCTTGATGCGGACAAGCTCCTGTACGGCAAGCTGGAACTGAGAATAACCCTCAAATCCAAGCTCGTCGGCAAATCTGACGACGGTGGACTCGGAAACGCCGACCAGATCGCCAAGCTTCGCAGCTGTGAGATAGGCAACCTTATCGTATTCATTAAGTACGGCATTTGCTATTTTTTTCTGTCCCTTGGACAGAGTGGGATATACGGCTTTTATTCTCTCGGAAATATCAGCAGCCATTTGAAGCTCCTCTCATAGAACAAAAATTTACAAATCTTATTATAACATAATGAACCGTAATTTGCAAGTATTTTAAATAAAAAAGCCGTTTTTAAAAAACGGCTAAAATAATTTTAAACATTTAGAGCAAAATGACGGCAGAGTCGGAAAAAATTGCATCATCTCTGTCGTGAGACACAACGATAACGAGTCTGTTGCGAGAAAGCTCGAGGATAATTTGCCTTACAATATCGGCATTTCTCGGATCAAGCTCCTTGGTCGGCTCGTCGAGCAGAAGGATGGGAGCATCCTTAAGGAAAGCTCTTGCAAGCGAAACACGCATTTTCATACCGCCGGAAAGCTCGTCGGGGCGAAGAGTCATATCTTCTTTTGTAAAGCCAAGCCTGTAAAGCATTTTCACAGCCTCCTCCGAAACTGCCTCATCTTTTCTGTCATATATTGCAAAAACAATGTTATCAAGTGCAGAAAGGTGAGGGAACAGTCGGTATTCCTGAAAGGCCATAGATATCCTGCCGACGCCACCGCCGATCACCTCGCCCGAATAATCGGTATCAAGGCCTGCGATTATGCGAAGAAGAGTCGTTTTTCCAACGCCGCTCTCCCCCACGAGAGTATAAAGCCCGCAGTCCGGGAAGCTGTAGGAAAAGCTGTCAAAGAGAATTTTGTCATCAAATTTTTTGGTAAGATTAATAATTTCAAGCATTATTCCTGCACCTCCTTAAAAGCTTTCGGCACAGGCTCTCAAGTCCGATGCTGAATACGACGATAACCGTTGCCCAGGCAAATACCAGATCGGTCTGAAGGCTGAAATTCGCATCATAAATATACTGCCCGATGGAGTTTTTTGTATAAGCAATTATCTCCGCGGCAATCTGCGACTTGAAGGCAAGACCTACCGAGGTGATCACAGCGGCAGAAAGATATGGAAGCAGGGATGGGAAAACGAAAAGCCTGAGCCTCTTCCATCCACCAAATTCGAAAACTCGGGTTACTTCGTCAAGCTCGCGGTCAAGAGAATCAAGCCCCTCGAGGACGTTCTGAAAAACGATTGGCATTACCATCATAAAGCCTATAAACACGGTAAGAGCCGAGCCGCGAAGGGTAACCCAGAGGATTAGTATAAACGTGGCGACCGGCATAGCCTTTATTATTGATATGATAGGAGTAAGAAGGCTGCGAAGCAGCTTGAGATAATTACAGCCAAAGGCGATAAGTATACCTCCGACAGTACCGAGGAGCTGTCCGAGAAGCACTCTTAAAAAGGAAAAAAGGATTACACGGTAGAAGCTGGTCTTACCGAAAAGTCCTATTAGTGCAATAAAGGTATCAACAGGCGAGGGAAGAAGATATGCGTCGGCTACGATCAGCGAAAAAGCCTGCCAGACAAGTATCCAGAAGGCGAATACGCCGATTGTACCAAGCACTTTTTTCAGGTACTTATTTTTCATAGTAGAAGCCGTCGGCGGGAAGCTTACCACCGATAACATTAACACCGAAGACACCGTAGATTCCTATAAGGACGTCCTTCATATCCTTACCGTCGATATATTTGATGCCGTCCGAAAGCTCACGAAGTGCTCCTTTTGCGGGCTCGAGATTAGGCAAAACTGTAGAATTTACCACATATTCCGCGGCAGAATCGATATTTGCGGTGTCAGACATATATTCGATGGAGTCCTTATATTCCTCGAGGAAGGCCCGAACGGCTCTCGGATGCTCGGCAATAAATTCGCGTCTTGCAACGATGCAGCCCATTGCGATCGGGGTGTCGAATTTTGCATTCCAAAGGGCGTCAATGTCCAAGGTGATCTTATGCTGCGTCTTTGGATTCGCCATAGCGTTGTATGCTACGTGAACGGGTGCAAGAACTATATCAGCCTTATTCTGAAGGATAATAGGTGCGATCTGATCGGGAGAATTAACGGTAATTGCTTCATCTCCCTCGCCTATAGTATGAGCAATTGTAGCGTTTACGCCATAGGCGTCAAGCAGAGCCTTGAAAATAAGCTTCGGAGTACCCTGCAGAGAGGTGTAGACGGTTTTGCCTTCAAGATCGGCAATTGAGTTAATATCGACGCTGCCGTTAGTGAGAAGGCAGATGGAATTGAGGCAGTTGATAGCCAATACCTGAATATCGGCACCCTCGTTAAAGAATTTAGCAGCAACCTCGGTAGAAACGCAGGCGATATCGATATTTCCTTCCTTAAGATCAACCAT
>JAZQDF010000119.1:0-3067 GCA_045546635.1 Eubacteriales bacterium | reverse complement strand
CTATAGATAACATAGTTAAAATCTTCAGCGGTGGCGAGGGGGATACCGACTACTACTCGGTTCACGATTACTATTACATATCAAGCTACGGCAGACTGGATCTTGACGTAACTGTAATTGACGAGTGGTTCGTTCCGAAATACTCCAGCAGCTATTACGCCTCCGCCACAATGGATTACTACGGTGACAGCATTGCCATCGGCGACCAGATGGTTATGGACGAGGCATTGGCATATCTTGACGGATTTATGGATCTTGCGGCATTTGACTCGGACGGTAATGCGATTATCGACGCGGTGGTGCTTGTGACCACGCTGGAGGTAGACGACCAAAGCGACTTTAACTGGGCGTACAGATACTGGAACGTCTACACCGACGATGACGGCTACTACTACGAATACGACGGCGTAAGTGCCAACGACTATCTGTGGGCATCCTACTCATTTATACACGAGAGCTATGACGAGTCGGGTGAGGTAAGCTACACCGACACCTCGGTTATGAACAGCTACACCTTCATTCACGAATTCGGCCATATTCTCGGTGCGGACGATTACTACAACACCGCCGAGGAGGGCGAGCATCCTATGGACGGCTGTGACGTTATGGACGCGATGGCAGGCGACCACAACCCCTTCACCAAGTTCAATCTTGGCTGGCTTACCACCTCGCGACTTGTCTGCACCGACCGAAGCGTGACGCTGACGCTCGAGGCCTTTGCAAAGGGCGGTGACACGATAATTTTAGCCTCCAACTGGGACAGCACCCTAGGAGCATACCAGGAATACTATATCATTACCTACTACACCTCCGAGGGACTTAACGGCGGGGAATACGGCTACTTTGCCCGTGAAGGCGTCGTGGTCTATCACGTAAATGCATCCCTCTGCTACGAGGAGCAGGACGGCGAGATCTACTACGATATTTACAATAATAACACCTCGCCCTCCGACTCCTACGGCACCGAGGATAACCTTATCGAGTTCGTCAAGAGCAGTGCAGGTAACTTTACCTACGTGGTAGGCGACAGCCTGCCCACCGTCACAGACGATCAGGGTAACACCCTGCCCTTCGGCTTTGTGATTGACGAAATGGACAGCGACAGCGTGACCATTACCTTCACGAAAAAGTAAAAACAAATAAAAAAGGAGAAGGATATGAAAAAAACAATCTCACTTATACTTTGTCTGATCCTTTTTATGTCGATCCTCTCCTCCTGCATACCGCGAGGATATGCATATCGGGATTTTACGCAGAGCGAAAAGGATCTCTTCTTAAAATACGTAGGCGAGGTTATTCCCTTCGCACCGACCAAAGAATATAAGGTCACCGAGCTTTATGCGGGGCGTGGATACGAGAAGGGCATACGCTACTACACCGTCGGAAATACCGAGAGGGAATATGAGTCATACAGGGCCCTTTACTCCTCCTACTCGCTTGATTTTACAGAGCACGACGGCAGAGGTAATTATACCTACCACTACTCCAAGGGCAACGTTGGCGTGAGTATGTCCTACTACACCTACAACTCCAATAATTTTATCGACGTATCGGCATATTACCTATACAGGGAGCCCTTATCCGAGGCACATCTTTCTAACAACGGTGCAGGCCTTCCCGAGGGTGAGAACGGGGTATACACCGTTGATTTCACAAAATCCGCTTACGCCCATACCGCAGGTGATCTTACCGATAACAGAGACGGCTGTCCCTCTACGGGCGAGCCCGGGGTTCTGGTTATCCCCATCTCCTTCTCCGAGCGGCCCGCAGCACAAAGGGGATATAGCATAAACAAAATAAACAGCATCTTTAACGGCAGGTATGGAGAGACCGACTACTTCTCGGTGTACGAATACTACAAGCGGTCAAGCTATGGCAGGCTGGATCTCAACATCACCGTCCTCGACGAATGGTTCGTCCCCTCCAAGTCCCTGAGCTATTATAAATCCAAGACAAAGGATTACGGCGGAACCGAGGTCTTCATCGGTGATCAGATCATACTCGACGAGGCACTCGACTACCTTGACGATAGGATGGATCTGTCAGAATTCGACTCGGACGGCAACGGAACCATCGACGCCGTCGTTATGGTAAGCAGCCTGAACATCGACTATGAGGAAAATCTGGAATGGGCCTACAAATACCGCAATATGTACGAGGATAAAAACGGACAGCTGAAAAGCTACGACGGAGTTTACGCTCTGGATTACGTCTGGGTGCCATACGCCTTTATGTTCGAGCAGATATCCTCCGGCGGCAGACCGTCCTACAGCAATCAAAGCGTTATGAACCCCCAGACCTTTATCCACGAGTTTGCCCACGTGCTCGGTGCGGAGGACTATTACGACACCACCCATCTTGACGAGGACGGCCCCCTTGAGGGACACGATATAATGGACTATACCCTCGGCGATCACAACCCTTATACCAAATTTACGCTGGGCTGGATCGACAAGGCCAGACTTGTTACCGCCGATGAACCCATCACCCTGACCTTAAAGCCCTTCAGCGATAGCGGAGATGCGGTCATTATCGGCAACAACTGGGATGAGCAGCTGGGAGCCTTCCAGGAGTATTTCATAGTCATATACTACCGCACCATCGGGCTTAACTCCGGCAAGGGAGGATATTTCGATGAGGACGGCATACTTATCTACCACGTCAATGCCGAGCTGTACTACGAGGAATATCTCTTCGACGGCTACTACGAGCTGGTAAACGACAACGCAACCCAGAGCCTCGGCGGCTCTGCAAACAGTCTGATAGAGCTGGTGCCTGTAAGGCAATCTATGCTGGGCAATTCGACATATCTTTTCACCGAGGGCAAAAGCCTTGGCACGACCTTCGATGACAGCGGCAAGCGACTTGGCTACACGTTAACGGTCATTTCGCTTGCAGCCGGCGAGGCGGTTATTTCATTCAACAAGAAATAAAAAAGCAGGCACGAAATAGCGTGATGCTCTTAACGGAGCATTCACGCTAAACGATGTTTGCCCTCACGGGCAAATGATGAAGCCTAAGGCAGTGATGTTCACTGCGTGAATGATGTTGTGCCTTCGGCACAGTG
>JAZQDF010000118.1:0-9133 GCA_045546635.1 Eubacteriales bacterium | reverse complement strand
TACAGAGTATGCGTAGGAAGTCGGTAGACATCTCCACCGTCTGTGCGTGACCGTTAAAAGCACCTGCGATGTAGGGTGCAAACAGCTGGAACAGTAGTATGCAGAAGCCCGCGAAGATCATAGAGGCATTTCTCGCCGTCCTTGCAATAGCACGCATACGCTTATGATCGCCCGAGGCGAAATTATACGCAACAAGAGGCATCATACCCTGACAAAGACCGAAGCCCACGTTCATAGGAAGCATATCGATCTTCTTCGCAATGCCGATAGCCGCAACGGGAACGTCGCCGTAAAGGTACTCATAGCTTGCGGCAAGGTTGTTGATCACGATATTGGAGATGCAGGCAAGCAACGAACCAAGTGCCGAGGGGATACCGACGGCAAAGACCGACTTGATATACTTTCCCTCCAGAATCGCCTTGCGGGGATTAAGGGAGATGACGGTTTTCTTTTTGATGATGAGATAATTTACAATAAAATAGACGAGCACGCAGATGTTGGAAATCATAGTTGCAATAGCCGCACCTCTGACCTCGTCACCCGGCTCAAGTATCAAAAACATAAATACGGGGTCGAGAATTATGTTCAGAACACCGCCGAGACCAAGTCCAAAGCTGGCCTTTCCTGCGAAGCCCTCGCTACGAAGAAGCTGGGCCATCGTCATAGAAAGCGTGGCGGGGATCGCACCGATAACCACAACCCAGAAGGCGTACTGACGGGCGAAAACGATAGAGCCCGAGGTAGCACCGAGCAGGTTAAGCAGCGGATCCATAAATGCGAGAACGATCAGCGAATAAACGCCCGCACAGATCAAGGTCATATAGAAGGAGAAGGAGGCAACACCGCCCGCCTTTTCATCATTTTTCTCGCCCAGAAGTCGGGAGATAAGACTGCCTCCACCTACGCCGAAGAGGTTAGGCAGGGCGTTCATCATAAACACCAGCGTAAAGGCCACGCTGGACGCCGCCGTCATTGACGGATTGTCTGCCATACCGATAAAGAAGGTGTCGGCAAGGTTGTATATCATCGTAATAAGCTGGCTGATTATAGTCGGGAAGGCCAGCGTTGCCAATGCCCTTCGCACAGGCATTCGTTCAAACAGTTCTCTTTTGTCGCTCATTTTGTATTCCTTTTCACATTTTCAACCCTATGATTTTATCATTAAAGTCGGGTTTTGTCAATAAGAAATCAGCATTTTTCTGATTAAAATGAGGAAAAATTACTTTTTTCGACATAACTATTGAAACTGACAAAAGCGAATGGTATAATTTAAAAAAAGGCAACGAGGGAGATAAAAATGAAGATAATTGCCAGAATTCATAATGATTTTAAGGAAAAATTCGGAATACCCAGGCAAAGCGGACTGTCGGGCGAGCTGAAATCAAGAATAGTCTTTGAACCCGAGTACAGAAATCCCGACGCCCTTCGCGGTATTGACGGATATTCACACCTGTGGTTAATATGGCAGTTTTCCCAGTCGCTTCGTGAGGAATGGTCACCTACGGTAAGGCCTCCACGTCTGGGAGGAAATAAGCGTATGGGCGTTTTTGCTACCAGATCGCCATTCAGACCTAATCCCATCGGGCTGTCGTCGGTACGGCTGGAGGAGGTTGTTCAGACAAAAAACGAGGGCACGGTGCTCATTGTCAGCGGTGCAGACCTGCTTGACGGCACGCCGATTTACGATATAAAGCCCTATATCGCCTACTCTGACTGCCACCAAGATGCGGTATCGGGATTTGCCGAACCGGTGCAGGATTACCACTTGGATGTGGATTTTTGTAAAGAGTTGTTGTCAAAGGTCCATATTACAAAGCAAAAAGCCCTGATAGAAATACTCCGACAGGATCCCAGACCGTCATATCAGAACGATCCCGACAGGGAGTACGGTATGCGGTTTGCCGACTATGAGATCTTCTTCAAGGTGTCGGGAGATTTGCTTACCGTAACGAAAGTCGAGGAGGCAAAATGAAAAAAATTCTCCATAAGGACTACTTTTCAAGGCCCGCCACCGAGCTCGCCCCCGATCTTATCGGCAAAATCCTCTGCCGCCGCACCGAGAATGGCATTATTCGTGCCAGAATCACCGAGACAGAGTGTTATTTTGGAGAGGAGGATACTGCCTGCCACGCCCACAAGGGCAAAACGCCCCGCACAAGCGTTATGTACGAGGCCGGAGGTGTCAGCTACGTCTATTTGTGCTACGGTATGCACGCTATGTTAAATCTTGTGACCGGTGAGGAAAATCATCCCGAGGCGGTGCTTATCCGAGGCCTTGACGTCGCAAAAGGGCCGGGACGTACTACCGTTTTTATGAAAATTACCACAGCCGACAACGACCTCCCTCTCACCGAGGAGGGCGGCATCTGGATAGAGGACGACGGCTCTGCCCCGCCCGAATACACCGCCCTGCCACGCGTTGGTATAGATTACGCCTCCGACGAGGATCGCAACCGCAAATGGCGGTTCGTTATAAAGGAAAGAGAGTGAGACAAGCTCACTCTCTTTTAATTATTAATTAATAAACTTAATTGTATCAGTACTCCGCATTTCCTACCGTTCTCGGTAGCGAAGCGGCACGAGCGTGTTAGAAAACAACACAGTGCGTTGTTTTCCCGCGAGTGTGCATACCGCTTGCGGTATATTGCCAAGTGCGGAGATATACCTCTAATTTACCGCAGACCTTGAAATCAGTACAAAGAACAGTCCGCACGGCAAACATGAGCCGCAGCGAGAAAGGAAGCACGGCTTAATATTCTGCGTTACCTACTGTACGAGGATAAGGAATTACATCACGAATATTCGACACACCGGTAAGGTACATAATAATTCTCTCAAAGCCGAGACCGAAGCCCGCGTGCTTTGTACCGCCGTACTTACGAAGGTTGAGATACCACCAGTAATCCTCCTCCGAAAGATTAAGCTCTGCCATACGTGCCTTGAGCACGTCAAGACGCTCCTCACGCTGAGAACCGCCGATGATCTCGCCTACACCGGGAACGAGAAGATCCATTGCTGCAACCGTCTTGCCGTCGTCGTTGAGTCGCATATAAAAGGCCTTGATATCCTTGGGATAATCAATAAGGAAGATGGGCTTCTTATAAACCTGCTCGGTAAGATATCTCTCGTGCTCGGTCTGAAGGTCAACGCCCCAATATACGGGGAACTTAAAGTCTGCACCCGACTTTGTCAGCACCTCGATAGCCTCGGTATAGGTTACCTTAGCATAATCGGCATCACGAAGAGCGGTAAGACGCTCCATAAGTCCCTTGTCAACAAACTGGTTGAAGAAGGCAAGCTCTGCCTGGCACTTATCCATAACGTGGTTGATAATATGCTTTATCATATCCCAGGCGAGCTGCATATCGTCGTTAAGATCGGCAAATGCTATCTCGGGCTCGATCATCCAGAACTCTGCCGCGTGGCGTGCGGTGTTGGAGTTCTCCGCACGGAAGGTGGGACCGAAGGTATAGATGTTACCGAAGGCCATTGCGTAGGTCTCACCCTCAAGCTGACCGGAAACGGTAAGGTTTGCACTCTTTCCGAAGAAGTCCTGGGACCAGTCAACGCTGCCGTCCTCGTTGCGAGGAGGATTGGCCACGTCAAGCGTCGTCACGCGGAACATCTCGCCCGCACCCTCTGCATCCGAGCAGGTGATAATGGGAGTGTGAACGTAAACGAAGCCACGGCTGTGGAAGAAATCGTGAATTGCAAAGGCAACCTCAGAGCGAACTCTGAAAACTGCAGAGAACAGATTTGTTCTGGGACGAAGGTATGCCTGCTCACGAAGGAACTCAACCGAGTGACGCTTGGGCTGGAGAGGATAGTCGGGGGTAGAGGTACCCTCAACGGCGATCTCGGTAGCCTTAAGCTCAAAGGGCTGCTTCGCACCGGGGGTAAGAGTAAGCACGCCGCTCACGATAAGAGATGCACCGACGTTCTGGCCTGCGATCTCGTCGTAGTTATTTATTTTGTCACGCTCGAAAACGACCTGCACGCTCTTGAAATAGGAGCCGTCGTTAAGGTCGATAAAGCCGAACGCCTTAGAGTCTCTGAGATTTCTTACCCAACCGCCCAGCGTCACAAGCTTGCCGCCAAAGCTCTCGGGGTTTTCATAAATGTGTCTGATAAGTTCTCTTTTCATAGTACTTCTCCGTGGAGTTAATAGTAATAATATATTATTGTAGCATATATTTAAAATAAATTCAAGAGGTTTTTATTATTTAATCAAATCATATTTGCTATTAACACCCTCATCACGCTGACAGCCTGCGACGGTATTGAGGAAAGCAAATCAAAATTATAACCGTAGGTTGTCATTTTTTGTCTTGCAAAGCGATTTTTCGTATGATATAATGATATTGCAACCAAAGGTTGCGGCTTTTCTTGCAATTTGAAAGCCAGAATGTATTGTCAACGGTCTATGGCTTTGATATAATGTAGCCAAGAAAAAGAAAGGCAGGTACACTTATGACAATTGAAACAGCCAACAGGCTATACGAGCTTAGAAAAAAACACAACCTCTCTCAAGAGGAGCTGGCAGAACGACTTGGCGTATCGCGTCAGGCGGTATCAAAATGGGAGCGAAGCGAGGCGAGCCCTGATACCGATAACCTTATCGCCCTGGCGAAGATATACGGCCTCACCCTCGACGAGCTTATTTACGGCGAGAGCAATACCTCCGAGGCTAATACGGCAAAGGAGGAAGTGCCCGACGCCGAGGCTAATACGGCAAAGGAAGAAGTGCCCGACGCCGAGGAGGATAACGGCAGTTTCTTTATTGATATAGAGGAAGAAAACGAGAGAGTAAAGATTGGCCCTATGGGCATCGTAGTTGAGAGTGATGACGGCGAGAAGGTTAAAATAGGATTTAGCGGCATTCACATCAACACCTCAAAGGATAAAGACGACGAGGACGATGGCAACGAAGGAATTGTTATCACTAACGATGGGCATTTTCAAGTAAAGGTAGATAAGCCAGAAAACAAGCTGAAATTCTGGCTGGAAGTTCCCTATGCGATCATCTGTACCATCGCATATCTTGTATTCGGATTTTACGATATATGCGGCGGATTCGGTCTTGCCTGGATAATCTTCGTCACCATTCCCATCTACTACTCGCTTGTGGAAGCAATTTACAGTAAGCGTTTTTCCGAGTTTGCATACCCCATTCTGACCGCCTTCATCTACCTATACCTGGGACTGTATCAAGGCAACTGGCACCCCTCCTGGATAATCTTCATCACCATACCCGTCTATTACTCTATCGCAGATGCTATTGACAAGAGGATTCGTGAAAGAAGACGCGAGCGAGAAGATGACAACGTCTGACAATGCGTTGAAAACCATTATAAAAAATGCACCCCAAGGCAACAGTACCGCGGGGTGCATAGTTTTTTAGATAAACACTCACCAAAGTAAATCTCGGCGAGGTTTCATTAACAGAGCAAAAATTACTTTTTCAAGCCTTCGTAAACGCAGGCGTTCTCTATTCGCTTGAAATTAATTCCGCGAATCCATCGGATATCGAACAGCGAGAACTGCCAATCGGATGATTTATCGAGATATTGGAACAATTTGTCCATAACGTCCATCCACTTTTTTGCATCAACCTTTGATTTTGGCTTAACGACAACGCAGGTGACAAAATGCTCGTCGTCTATGGTCTTGCGAACCATATAGATCCTATCGATCTGACCGCCGTCTATGGATCTGACGTAATCGAGGAAGTCCGAAAGCATACCGTCGGGCAGATTTTCCGATGTAAGAGTATCCTTCGCATTAAGCGAATTCATTTTTTCAAAGACGTCCTCGGCCTTTTTCGCAAGCTCGGGGGCTCTTTTTCTGTACTCGTCAAGCTTATCCTGCCGTCCAACCACGCAGGCGTATTCGCCGATGGTCTGCATAGCCTCCTCCCAGTTATTGTGATTCAGCTCAATAGACTTATAAAGATGATCTATACCCCTTTCATCATAGCAGCGGAGAAGATAAATTCCATACATATGATGGGCGAAATAATTGGCAGGCTCGGGGATTTCATCAATAATTTGACAACAAAGCTTTACAAATTCGCCAATTCTGTGCAATGTAAAGAGTGAAATTACTATATTTTGATATCCCTCTTTTGTGATAGGTCTGCCTTCATTCTCCCACTCGTCAACGATACGCTTCGGCTCAAGGTAGTTCTCTTCCCTTATCCTTGGGTAGCTGGGTGCGAGCCCCTTATGCATCATCTCCTCAACGTGCAAAATTGCAAGACGCACCTCCGAAAGATACTCCTCACTATCCTCCCTTGGCAGAATCCTTGCCTCCCTAACACCGAGGTTGGCAATCCTCATTTTTGCGGTAGGATGGCTGGCATTTCGCGATATGATCTCAGAATCTATCATTCTGATCCAATCCTCCTGCCTCTTCTCCATCCGCTCCTTAAACCAGCCGAGCGGTCTTCGGATACAGTCCTGGATAAGCGTCTCGGACTCAAAGATATTCTCCTCGTCATAGGTTCCCCGCTCCCATTGATAAAGCTCGGAGAACTTCAGCTTCACAAGCATTGACGCTGCAACCTCAGGCTCGCCGTACTCACGCATAGCGGCATCGGCAGCATCCTCGTTCATCATAGAGCAAACGTATTGATAGGTGAAATATTCAAAGGCAAATTTCGTGTGAAAATAGGCGTAAGGCGAGACGTCGATACCTACAAGCTTGCTTTCCTGCATCAGACCTGCGTAGGTTATAATATCGTTTCTCTCGTCGTTCTTCTTTTCCACGTGGCCGAACTCGTGCAGAAGAACGTTGTAAAGCTCCGCCTGAGACATATTATCAAGCAGATAGCTGCCCAGCCTTATCGAATATCCGTCAGAGATCTCAAGAATGCCTGCATTAAAATCGTGATCCACGAAGATCTTGATCTTACCCCTGCAGCCGACGGTATCTGCGGCTCTGCGTGCCGTTTCATAAAGAAGGGGATACACCTGCTCGAGAAGATAATCCTCGCTATTATTCTCGTTAATGGAAATTCGCGACGGCCTGATAAAATAGAGTCCAACGTATACGCCCAAAACAATAGGAAAGCCTCCGCCGGCTCCATCAACGCCAACCAGTGTAAAGAAGCAGAAGGCTATCAGACACACAACAAGAAGCAGGCAAGCCGACAGAATATCGATAGTCCTGATAAGCTTCTTCATCTCAGCGATCTTTTCCTTCGCTATCTCCGCCGCACGCTCACGCTGTGCGAGAAGCTTTGGCTGAAGCTCTTCTCTTTCCGCCTCCAGATCCTTCATCAGCTTTTTCTTCTGAACAAGGCCGACGACAGTTCCGGCAATAAGCAAAGCAGGAAGCGAAATTAAGCCAATAACGCATAATGCCTCGCTGTAGCCTTCGCTATTGTGATAAAGGATGCCTAATACTCCAACTCCGATTACAATTGCAATCGACAAAATCCACTTTAAAACCTCAATAAAATTGACCTTTTTATTCATCATCGGCCTCCATATATTTTTACATTAATAATAACCCATTTTCTTCGTTTTGTCAACATCTTTATCGAAAATCATCAATCAAAAAGCCCTTTTCGTAAGATTTTTGCACTAACGGTACCCTGTTTTTGTGTTTTTCACCGCAAATTCAAGATACGACCCAGAGTGTATCCGCAGGCATCAGTGGGGAAATCTCGATTATCCCAATGCAAATTGATCCATAACACGACACACCACCATTTTATTGAAACAAAGCTTATCTAACATATTAAAACTCTATTGACAAATCTTATAAAATATGTTATCATTAATTCGCTACACAATTTTAATAATCGAGATGGCGTACGTTTGGTAAAGACGTAGGCTTCGTTTGTCATATCCATCTCGATGTGAAATTGTGTAGCAGCAATAGGCGAAGCTGCGTTTTTCGGTGCGTGGTTTCGACTACGCACTTTTTTGTTTTACCGTGAATATTTATTTAAAAGGAGTATTGATTATGAAAAAAACAATCAGCATTACTTTACTTGTTTTAGTTTTGTTAAGCTGTTTAACGGGCTGTAACTTCAACCAAACCATCACCGGTGGGTTGGCGAACAATGCTGAATCCACACCTAAGGTTGAAAAAATGATGGTTGCTCTTGCGGAAAACGATTTATCAGCTGCTGAATCATTAATGCACCCACAAGCAATAGGAAAAGCCAAAGCAGCTATCGAACAGATGGCTGAATATTTGGAGGGGCGAAAAGCATCCTCAATAGAGCTTATTAATATCAATGTCTCAAGCTCTATCGGAACCTCGGGAAATGTAAAGCAAGAACAGGTGGGATACAAAGCAACGCTAACGGATGGCTCTGTAATTTACATAAATGCAGTTCATCGTTCCAATAAAGATGGAAACGGCTTCGTTTCCTTCCAGCTTGTGCTTGGACTGGTATAATTTTATATCCAAATTGCTAAAGGGCGGAGATTTTTCTCCGCCCTTTACTTTTATTAAGCCCATTATCTAAAAATGCTTCCGAATTTTATTAATGCTCCTTTTCATAACATTTAATTGAATATTTTCGTATGCAACAAAAGTCCCGTGAAGAATAATGCTACCTCACATTTTTTTCTATCGAAACCTATAAAAAAGCAATAAACGAAAAATAAACGCACTCGATCATTTGATACGGTCCGGATTGTATCCGCAGGCATCAGTGGGGAAAAGCTTCTCTTTTTTGAGATACGGTCCGGACAACAACCGTAGGCATCAGTGGGGAATTTGTTTTCCTCTTTATCTTTTTCTCTCCACCTCAAATCATCTGTTAGGGGCTGGTGCATTACTGCAGTTCAAACAAGTCGAGGCAAGATTTTCGTAAGAAAAGCTTGGTAGCCGCGACGCTTTGGCGTTGCGGCGGCTTTCGTAGAAAGTAACTCGACGCAGTTTATTCGCCTGACGCTCGAATATAAGGATTTCGGAATAAGCGTCAGGCGAAACATCTACCCAAAAGTGCAGTAATGTTCATTGCAATCTTGGATTTTTCAGCTACAAAGTAGCAGAAAGCACCAATGAAGATTTCTCTGTGTTTACACAAGGAAGGATACATTGGTGCTTTTCTTAAATCCAAATTGCAATATAGTCATTATTTAATCCAAATGGCAACATAGTGAACAAAATG
>JAZQDF010000117.1:0-2588 GCA_045546635.1 Eubacteriales bacterium | reverse complement strand
CCCGCCCCCCTTCAGTATATTGCCCCCTATTCGGGCTGTGCAATGGGCGAATACTTTATGGACCGCGGCCGCGACGTGCTTATCGTTTACGACGATCTTTCCAAGCACGCGGTTGCATACCGTGCACTTTCGCTCCTTATCAGACGTCCTCCGGGCCGTGAGGCGTTCCCCGGTGACGTATTCTACCTTCATTCAAGACTTCTTGAGCGTGCGGCAAGGCTTGCTCCCGAGTACGGTGGCGGCTCGCTTACCGCTTTGCCTATAATCGAGACTCAGGCAGGTGACGTTTCGGCGTATATTCCTACCAACGTTATTTCGATTACCGACGGTCAGATATTCCTTGAGACCGAGCTCTTCCACTCGGGCGTTCGTCCCGCGGTTAACCCCGGTATCTCGGTATCCCGAGTTGGCGGTAACGCTCAGATCAAGGCGATGAAAAAGGTTGCAGGTACTCTTAAGCTGCTTTACTCTCAGTACAGAGAGCTTGCGGGCTTTGCCCAGTTCGGCTCAGACCTTGACGCCGACACTAAGGCAAGACTTGAGCAGGGCCAGCGTATCGTTGAGGTTCTTAAGCAGAACAGAAACTCGCCTATCCCCGTCGAGCTTCAGGTCGCAATTATCTACGCGGTAGTTAATAACCTGCTTCACGACGTGGCACTTGAGGACATCTCTGCCTTCGAGGACGAGCTGTTCGAATACCTCGTAGCAACGAAGGACGGTCTGCTTCAGGCCATCAGAGAGACGGGCGAGCTTTCGAGCGAGAATGCCGAGCAGCTTAAGGCGTCGATCGAGCATTGTAAGGCGAATTTTGTGAAATAAGTAAACTACGCTTTACATTTACCGAATTATTCAGCAAAAAAGTGGGTACGGCCTTACGAAAAACCATCAGGGCCGTGGCATACGTCCCGATTTGGGACGATAGGTCCCGCTATGAAAGGAGTGGTTATATAGATGGCTGGTGCATCGATGAACGATATCAAGAGTCGTATTAAAAGCGTCAGCGGTACAATGCAGATAACCAAGGCTATGGAGCTGGTCGCGACCTCAAAGCTCCGTCGGGCGAGAGAAAATATAGATAAATCACGCCCCTTTCACGAAATAATCGGCGAAGCGATTGACGGTATAATGTCCTCCGACAGCATTCAGGACCTTCCCTGGACTGCTGAGAGCGAATGTAAGCGTCCCCTCTATATTGTAATTGCCGGTGACAGAGGCCTTGCGGGCGGCTACAACTCCAACATCTTCAAGGTTGCAGCGGCCTTGTCAAGTGGCAAGGAGGCTGCCTTCCTCCCAATAGGAAAGAAGGCCTGCGAGTATTATAAGCGTCGCGGTAATGCTCTTTTGTCGGAAAATGTGCTGTACGTATCGGATTTTTCCATCGGATGCAGCCTTGAGATCGGCAACGAGATATGCCACGACTTCCTTAACGGCAAGTACGATTCGGTATTCTTAATTTATACCAAATTCGTTTCTATGATTTCACAAGCACCCGTTTACGAGCAGCTTCTCCCCCTTCAGAGAGACGCGGGCGTTAACGGCTCCTCGGATCCCATTTATCTTGGCAATCCCGAGGAAATTTTAAATAAAATTGTTCCCCAGTACGTCGGCGGAGTGCTCAACTCGGCCATCTGCGAATCTCTCGCATCCGAATCGGCGGCGAGAAGAACGGCGATGAACGCGGCTAACAAGAACGCGGCCGAGATTATAGATACCCTCGTGCTGAAGTACAACAGAGCAAGACAGGCGGTTATTACTCAGGAGATCACCGAAATCGTGTCGGGTAGCGAGGCACTTTAATGTGCCGAGCGGCACGAGCGTGTAAGGAAACAACACAGTGCGTTGTTTCCCCGCGAGTGTGACTAAATCGCGAGGACGTAGCTGCTAAATTCGGAATTCGTATTCCAAGCTTTATTCCTATTTTTCAGAAAGGAAAAACAACCAAAATGAGTCAAAATATCGGTAAGGTTATACAGATAATCGGTCCCGTACTTGATATCAAATTTGAAAACGGCCATCTGCCCGATCTTCTTAACGCTATTGAGATCGAGCACGAGGGTAAGAAGGTTGTGTGCGAGGTTGCCAGCCAGATGGGTGACGACGTGGTAAGATGTATCGCAATGTCCCCTACCGACGGTATGACACGCGGTATGAAGGCAGTTGACACCGGTACAGGCATCACCGTTCCCGTAGGAACAGCAACTCTCGGACGTATCTTCAACCTTCTGGGCGAGGCTATCGACAACCAGCCCCAGCCCGAAACCGAGGAGAGATGGTGTATCCACCGCGATCCTCCCTCCTACTCCGAGCAGGAAGGCACTACCGAGATACTCGAGACGGGTATCAAGGTCGTCGACCTGATCGCTCCCTATGCAAAGGGAGGTAAGATCGGTCTGTTCGGCGGTGCGGGAGTCGGAAAGACCGTGCTTATCATGGAGCTTATCAACAACGTTGCCAAGGAGCACGGCGGTATCGCGGTATTCACCGGCGTTGGTGAGAGAACCCGTGAGGGCAACGACCTTTACAACGAGATGAAGGAGTCCGGAGTTATTAACAAGACCGCCCTTGTGTACGGTCAGATGAACGAGCCC
>JAZQDF010000116.1:0-3438 GCA_045546635.1 Eubacteriales bacterium | reverse complement strand
GGCAAGACTTGACCGCGACATATACGGCGGTATGGGTATTACCGCAGGCAGACTCCGTGAGGACAGCGTCTATGACTATAAGTTCGTCGGTCTCTCCCACAACACCCTTCGCGGTGCGGCAGGAGGTGCGGTGCTTATCGCCGAGCTGCTTTACAGAGAGGGATATTTTAATTAAATACTGAGTGCAGAGCTCAGAGCTTGAAAAAGCGGGTTTTACGACTCGCTTTTTTTATCTTCACTATTGATATTTTGTTGATTTATGATATAATGATTTTAGACAGCTTTGATTTTCGACTGAATAATATTTTTACATAGGAGAAAAAATATGAAAGCGTGGAAAATTATTTTGCTTTCGGCTACAGCACTGCTGCTTCTCGTTGCTATCGTAGGCGGAATTGCGGTTATGAGCATCGTCTATCCAAAGCCGCTGGTAAGCGGCAACGGCTCGAAACGCATCGTCTGCGTCGGCGATAGCATTACGTATGCCCAGGGTGTAATGAATTCGAGAGACAGGGATAGCTTTACTGCAATACTCTCAACCCTCCTACCCGACACCACCGTTGTTAATTACGGCCTGCCTAACAGAACCCTGCTTTCCACAGGTAATATGCCCTATACTGCAGAGAGCCACTACAGAGAGTCGCTTAAGGAGGATGCCGATATTGTTATCATTATGCTCGGCTCAAACGATTCCAAGGGGATAAATTGGAATGCGGAAGGCTTCGCTAATGAATACGAGGCGTTGGTGCAGTCGTATATTGATATGGATTCAAGGCCTACCGTTTACGTTATGCGTCCGCCAAGACTCTATCGCACGGTAGAAAATGAAGCTGACGGTAATAACGAAATTATCAAGGGTGAGATGACCGAAATTATTTGCTCCGTGGCGGAAAAGCTGGGCGTTGAGGTTATCGATCTTTACAGCATCACCGACGGACATCCCGAGTGGTATTCTGACGGTGCTCATCCAAACGCCGAGGGCAACAGGGCAATTGCTGAGGAAATTGCTAAGAAAATCGGCAAATAATCCGCTTGCTTTTGTGTGATTAAGTCACAAAAAAATATATTGATTTTTTTGATCAGGCGTGTTATAATAGTCGCGTAGGGGCAATAATGCCTTTGAGAAGAATTTTATTTTTTAAACATAAAGGAGATTTCACAATGAATCTTAAGGGTTCCAAGACAGAACAGAATCTTATGACCGCCTTCGCAGGTGAGTCCCAGGCAAGAAACAAGTACACCTACTTTGCATCGGTTGCAAAGAAGGAGGGCTACGAGCAGATCGCCGCTATCTTCGAGGAGACTGCAAACAACGAGAAGGAGCACGCAAAGCTTTGGTTCAAGGCTCTCGGCGGCCTCGGTGACACCGCGGCAAACCTTCTTGCAGCAGCAGAGGGCGAGAACTATGAGTGGACCGATATGTACGCTACCTTCGCTAAGGAGGCTGAGGAGGAGGGCTTCAAGGCTCTTGCGGCTCAGTTCAGAATGGTTGCCGCTATCGAGAAGACTCACGAGGAGAGATACAGAAAGCTTCTTTCCAACGTAGAGATGCAGCAGGTATTCGAGAAGGCTGAGATGACTATGTGGGAGTGCCGCAACTGCGGTCACCTCGTTATGGGTAAGAAGGCACCCGGTGCTTGTCCCGTATGTGCTCATCCCCAGAGCTTCTTTGAGGTTCGCAAGGAGAATTATTAATTTAACCGAATAATTTTGGGCGGAGCGATCCGCCCTTTTTTATTTGCCCTCCCTTTATTGACTGCCGTCGGCCTTTTTATCGTAAGCCGGCGGCTTCTTTTTATTGACATCGGGCGTGGGAGTGTGGTATAATTTAGGCAATAGAGAGATTATCCTTTAAGGAGGTAGGTATGGCTGAATTTAAGGTCAGGACGCGGGGAGAGGGCGATCCGCGAGGGAAGGCGAGGGTGTATTTTACCTGCCATCCCGATGATTTTGATAAATATTTTGATAGAATATGCTCGGACGTTTTAGCCGGACAGGACTGTGCAATATACTACACCGCCGATATGAGCGAGCCTATTGACGAGGCGGATATGGATTCGGATCTCGGTCAGATGAACCTGATCCTCGTGCCGATCACCTTCCGCCTTCTGACCGAGGACAGCCGTGCGATGAGGGTGGATATTGCCTATGCCAAGGAGAAGAAGATTCCCATCCTGCCGTTTATGATGGAAAAGGGAATAGACTCCTTCTATTCGCGTAAGAAATGCTTCGGCGAGAGGCAGTATCTCTCGCCCTACAGCACCGACACCACAGAGATCAGTTATAATGACAAGCTGAAGAAATATCTTGAGGCAACCCTTATCTCCGACGAGCTTGCAAGGCGTGTGCGTGCGGCCTTTGACGCTTACGTCTTTCTCAGCTACCGTAAGAAGGACCGCCGCTATGCCAACGAGCTTATGCGACTTATTCATTCCATCCCCGGATGCCGTGATATTGCTATATGGTACGATGAATTTCTTACCCCGGGCGAGAGCTTTATGGATAATATCTCGCGGGCTCTGTCCAACAGCCGACTCTTCACCCTTCTCGTTACACCAAGCATACTTGAGGAGGGCAACTTCGTTATGGATAAGGAGTATCCTGCGGCACGCGAGATGGGAATGGATATTCTGCCCGCAGAGATGGTGGAGACCGACCGCGACAGGCTTTGCCTCGGCTTTGCGGATATTCCCACACCCCTTCGTCCCACCGACGAGGAATTCTCAAGGATCCTGCTTCAGACCATTATGAAGGTGGCGAAAAGCGAGAACGACGCCGATGCCGAGCATATATTCCTCATCGGTCTCGCCTACCTTGACGGTATTGACGTGGAGGTCAACCGCGAGCGTGGTATCGAGCTGATCACCACGGCTGCCGAGGCAGGTCTGCCCGAGGCTATGGAGAAGCTGTATAACGTCTATCTCAATACCTCCGGTGATGACTTTGATATTGAGAAGGCACAGAAATGGGCAGGGCGTCTTGCCGATTATTATACCGACGTGCAGGGAGAGGAGCATATTATCACTCTTCTGTGGATGCATAATCACTGCTATACGTATCAGGTTATGGGCAAATATCAGCAGGCGGCAGAGCGTGGTGAGTATATTTACGGGCTGAAGCGACGGCTTCTCGGCGAGGAGCATCCCGATACCCTGCTCATACTCAACAACCTGGCTCTTGTGTATAGAGAGCTCGGCAAGGGCGAAAAACAGCAGGAAATGTTAACTAAGGTTTACGAAATTGCCCTTAAAACTCTGGGTGAGGAGCATCCGACCACCCTGCTGTTCCTGTCAAATCTTGCATACGGACTTCAGTATATGGGAAATTATCCATCTGCATTAGAGCTTCACACGAGGGCCTATAGGGCAAGGCTGAGGGTGCTCGGCGAGGATCACACCTCCACGGTTGACTCGCTGTCCGCCATTGCCCTTTGCCATC
>JAZQDF010000115.1:0-4396 GCA_045546635.1 Eubacteriales bacterium | reverse complement strand
GGCGGTCAGCATATCAACAAGACCGACTCGGCTATCCGTATAGTTCATAAGCCCACGGGTATCGTAGTAGGATGTCAGACCGAGCGTAGCCAACTGCAGAACAAGGAAACCGCCCTTAAGATGCTGAAGGCGAAGCTGATGGAGATCAAGCTCCGCGAGAAGCTTGACAGAATTGAGGATATTCAGGGAAACAAGGCTAATATCGAATGGGGAAGCCAGATCCGAAGCTACGTATTTATGCCCTACACTCTCGTTAAGGACACGAGAACAGGCTTTGAGGACGGTAATATCGATTCGGTTATGGACGGTAATATCGACGGCTTTATCAACGCATATCTTAAGCACATCTCTTCAAATACCGAGGCTAAATAATTGTATTTTGATAAAAAAGAGGACTGACGTCAGTCCTCTTTTTTTGATTGCCTCAAAGGTCTCATATTACCGTATGTGCTTGCTTTTTATTGATAATACTCCGTTCGTTCTTATTTACCTCGACCGTCGGTGCAATTCTGAATATACCGCAAGCGGAGGATTCTTTCATCGGCTAACCTCTTTTGAGCCACGCGACTATCGAGTGGCTTCCGTTATACAAAAACGGCCGAATTATAAAACGGCCGTTTTGTAAATATTAGTTGACATCAGAGCCCTTTAATAATGCTCTCAATGGCTGCGGTGTCAATTTTCTTTTTATTTCCCTTGATCGCAAGAGTAAGATTCTCGGGACGGAAGATGCGTCGTGCAAGCTGCCTTATGCGTTCGGGAGTGACCGCCATATAGCTGTCGGCACGCTCGTCGACCGTAGTATAGCCCGCGTTCATAATGTGGTTGTCATAGGCAAAGACAAAATTAAGCTCGCGTGGGTCGTCATAAAGAAGCCCCTTGTTATCCACGTAGTCGGCACGCATCATATCCTGCTCGGACGGGGTGCTTTCCTTCAGCTGACGAAGAATATCTACCACCGCCGAAACGGCGTCGATTACCGAGCCCGACTTTACCTCAAAGGAAAACACCAGGGTGCCGATATTTGAATATCTGTCGCTGGAGCCAGAGATATCGTAGAACAAGCCACGCTTCTCACTCATCTCAATGAAAAGACGTGAGTTGTAGCCACCAAGAAGCATATCGTAAAGCAGGTCGCTCTCGGGGACCGAAATATCGGTCATATCCATATCAAAGCTGAAGCGAAGCATTGTGAAATCGGCACTCTTGACCTGCACGCTGCCGTCTCTGCGTCCGAATTTTGCACATACGGGGGCGAGATTTTGCTGCATTTCACCGTGATCCAGATGATATCCCTCGACGAGAGCGGAAAGAGTGGACAGATCCCCTTCGGTAAAGTTACCCGTAAGATAGAAGAAAATGTTCTCGGGTGTTTCTACCTTGCGTCGATACTCCTCGAGCTTTGCCCCGCTTATCTTATTAACGCCACCGACGCTGCCTGTAATAGTCCGTGCGAGAGTAGTTCCCTCATAAACTATATTATAGGCAAAGGTAGCAAGCGAGGTCCTGTCATCGCTCTCACGGATCTCTGCCTTGATACGGTCACGCTCGGCACGAATCTGATCTGGAGAGAGAACGATGGGTGACAAAAGGCGGCTGATTATCTCGGCACCGCGGCTGAAGTTCTCTGAAGCACCCGTGACGTAAAACTGCACCATCTCGCTGAAGGTGGAAGCATTAAAGTCCATACCGTATCTGTCAAGGGTGGAATAAAGCTCGCCTCCCATAAGAGAATTCACGTTGCGGATGGAGGCGTGCTCAAGGAAATGGGTAATGCCCGAAATATCCTCGTACATACTACCCGCACGGACGAAAAGCGAAAGATAAAAGCTGTGAACGTGTGGATTTTTATAGTAATAAATATCAACGCCGTTTTTCGTTCTTATTTTTTCTTCTCTGAACATTACGCTCTCCTCTCTTGTGTATTTTTGTCAAGCTCTTGCTGCCGTACCGCTATCCAAACAATGCGGTTACATCGTAAGCCTATATTTTTTTCAGCTTGGCAAAGGTTGCCATAAGCTTTTTGGTCTGGCCGTTATCGAACTTAACCTCGTAAAGCACGTCGCCCCCCATATCACGCGAGGAGAGGATAACACCCTCGCCGAACATATCGTGAAGCACCCTTGTGCCGGGAGCAAAACGGGTTATACCGTATTCAGCCGCACCGACCTTACTACGCTTCGGCGTTGAGATCTCAACGGGGCGGCGAAGCTCTGAAAGTCCCGAGCCCCTTTCCCCTGAATAAGCGGAGGCTGTGTGAGCGGGACGGCGTTCCCCAAAGGCCGAGCCACCGTAGGATGATGGCTGTCTGCGACGCGGAGAATCCTCAAAAATAAGTGATTTTGGCATCTCCTCCTTAACGAAGCGGGAAAGTCTGTTATAGGTGGTTCTGCCGTACATCATACGCTCTCTCGCGTGGGTGATATAGAGCATATCTCTGGCTCTTGTAATAGCAACGTAGGCAAGACGACGCTCCTCGCTCATTTCTTCCTCCTCGCCGAGATTCTGCTGTGAGGGGAAGATTCCGTCCTCCATACCTGCAAGGAATACGACCGGGAATTCAAGTCCCTTGGCAGCGTGAACCGTCATAAGAACAACGGCATCCGCCGATTCGTCATATTTATCAACGTCGGAAACCAACGAGATCTCCTCAAGGAAGCCCGCAACGGTAGGATCTATATCCGAGGAGGTGCATCTGGTCTCATATTCGACCGCCGCACCGATGAATTCCTGAACGTTCTCGATCTTCCCCTCGCCCTCAAAGCCCTCGCTGACAAGCATCTGCTTATATCCCGACTCCTCAAACAGAGCCGCGATCATCTCGGAGGGAAGGCTCTTTTCCTCCCTTACCTTCTCTATAATATCCGAAAAGGCTGTGAGCTTATCCGCACTCTTGGCAAGGGCGGTATAGCTGTGGGCGTTCTTCACCACCTCGTACATCGGGATACCAAGCTCGGTAGCGATCTCCTCAATTGCGTCGACGGTGGTAGGTCCGATCTTACGCTTAGGCTCGTTGATAATTCGCTTAAGTCTAAGATTATCAAACGGAGATACAAGCACCGAAAGGTAGGCAAGCATATCCTTAACCTCCTTGCGGTCGTAGAAGCCCATATCACCGACAACGCGATATGGCACGCCACTCTTGGCAAAGCTGGTCTGAAGCGATCTGCCCAGGGCATTTATACGGTATAGAACGGCAAAATCAGAGTATTTTCGTCCGTCCTGTCGGATAGCTGCGTTTATGCGGTCTATAATATAGCGGCCCTCATCATTCTGATCGTCCGCCTCGTGAAGAATGATCTTCTCACCCGCACCCGCCTTGCACCAAAGCCGCTTATCACGTCTTGCGGAATTGTTATGAATAACGGCGTTCGCCGCCTCAAGAATATTACCCGTAGAACGATAGTTCTGCTCCAGCTTTACAACCGTAGCGTCGGGATAGGTAGAATCAAAATTAAGAATATTCTCAATAGTTGCACCACGGAATCTGTATATGGACTGATCGTCGTCACCAACGACCATTATATTTCTGTATTTATCCGAAAGAAGCTTGGTAAGAACAAACTGGGCGTAGTTCGTATCCTGATACTCGTCTACCAGAACGTACCTGAATTTATTCTGATAATATTCCCTTACCTCGTCGTCCTCCTGCAGAAGTCTTACGGTCTGCATAATAAGATCGTCGAAGTCAAAGGCGTTATAGTCCATAAGCTTCTTCTGATAAAGCTTGTAGATGGCGACGATATCCTTGCTTCTGGGATCGCGGGTAAGCTCGATCTCCTCAGCCGACTTAAGCTCGTCCTTCGCCATACTGATGGCATTGGCAACCGCCTTGGGTGCAAGACGCTTCTCGTCTATGGAAAGCTCCTTCATACACTGAGTGATAAGCCTCTTCTTATCATCGGTATCGTAGATGCAGAAGCCCTCGCGATAGCCGAGCCTGTCAGCGTAACGTCGAAGGATCCTGAGGCATACCGAGTGAAACGTTCCTGACCAGATGGACGAGGCAACCGACTCGTCGTTAAAGGCCCTACGAAGTCTGTCGCGTATCTCACCCGCCGCCTTGTTAGTAAAGGTAATGGCGAGAACCGACCAGGGCTTCGCAGGATCCTCGGTAAACTGCGGAAGTATCTCCTCGATCTCCTCGCAGGACATATCAAGAGCCCCCTCCAGAACCTCAACCGCCTCGGGAATAAGGCCGTCGGGCAGGCTGTCGGAGAAATAAGCGTTACCGTACTTAATAAGAAATACTATTCTGTTAACCAGAACGGTTGTTTTGCCGCTGCCTGCTCCCGCCAGAACGAGTAGCGGGCCGTTTACGGTAAAGACCGCACGGCACTGTTCGGGATTAAGCCTGGCACCGTATACCTTATCGAAAAGGTCACGCTTGGCTTTA
>JAZQDF010000114.1:0-2019 GCA_045546635.1 Eubacteriales bacterium | reverse complement strand
ATGCCGAGGAGCTTGGCTACGTTGTGTACGATTCCTACGACGCAGGCTATTACATATCCACTCTTGCCTTCGTGGTGCCCATAATGTACCTTGACCACGTCACCGACTCTATGCTTAAGGGAATAGGTGAGCAGGTGTTCTCCATGTGGGTCAATATCTCCGACTCGCTTCTGTCGGTTATCCTCGTCTGGATACTGATTCCACGGATGGGAATTATGGGATATGCGGTGGTAATAGTGATAATGGAGGGATATAATTTTCTCCTGTCGTTTATGCGCCTTAAAAGAAAAATCGCCTTCAGTATCACACCAATACGTTCTATCCTTATCCCCCTGGTCGCCGCCCTGATAAGCTCAAGGCTTTCTCTACTTCTCTTTAACTTCTCGGGCAGCGCATCCCGTCCCTTCTGGCTTATAATGAAGATGCTTTTCGCCCTTTCCATAACTGTATTTATCCTCTTTCTCATTAATGCACGACGTGAATTGGGGCGTGAAAAAATCAAAGCACAATAAAAACAAACGGCAGTCATTTTGACTGCCGTTTGTTGATTATTTGTAAACTAAAATTGTCATTATGCGCCGAAATTCAAGATTTTGACGCATTTTAAGGGAACTGTCAGACTTAAATCATGACGAAATTAATCGTCCTTTTCCTCGTCCTTTTCGTCCTCATCGGACTCCTCGCTCTCGTCGGCACGTCTGTCGAAGACGTGTACGCTCTCAACTCGGCGTCCATCCATTTCGGTAACCTCAACGGCGATGCCGTACTCCTCAAAGCTGTCGCCAACCTCGGGAATCTTACCGAGAACCTCCATTGCCCAACCGCCTACGGTGACGGAATCGATCTCCTGATCTATATCAAGCTCGGAGAAGAAGTTTTCAATATTAGCTCGGCCGGAAACGATATATTCCTTTTCGCCGACCTCCTTGATTTCCTCAACGATCTCGTCGTGCTCATCCCAGATCTCACCAACGATCTCCTCGAGAATATCCTCGAGTGTAACGATACCTGCGGTGGAGCCGAACTCATCGGTAACTACCGCCATGTGCATCTGCTTTTCCTGCAGCTCCTTCATAAGCTCGTTTACGGGCTGAGTAGTAGCAACGTAAATAACAGGCTTGATGATCTCGTGGAGCGGAACGCTTGCCTTATATGCAACGGTATAGAAGTCCTTGTAATAAATAATACCTACAATGTTATCAATGCTCTCGTCATAGACGGGAAGTCTGGAGTAGCCCGACTCTGCGAACACCTTTGCCACCATCTCCTTTGTAGCAGACGAGGGCAGGGCGGTAATGTCGATTCGGGGTGTGAAGATGTCGCCCACCTCAAGGTCACCGAACTCGATGGCGCTCTTGATAAGGTCACTTTCCTCCTTATCAATGTCACCATCCTCCTCGGCCTCCTCAATAATGGAGATAAGCTCCTCTTCGGTCATACCCTGATCGTCCGAAGGCTTGAAAATCTTGGAGAGCAGTCTCTGCCAGCCGTTGAAGATGATATTGAAGGGGAAGAGAATTATGCGCACCACATTAATAATGGGCGCCGAGAACATTACGAACTTGTCGGGTGAGTTTTTCGCCATAGTCTTGGGAGAAATTTCTCCGAACACAAGAACCACAACGGTCAGCACCGCAGTAGAAACTATCGCCGCAAGATCCTGATTTGCGATAAGCTTTGCAAACAGCAGGGTCGCTATTGCAGAAGCGAGTATGTTAACGATATTGTTTCCGATAAGTATTGTTGAAATAAGCGAATCGTAGTTTTCCGATAAACGAAGCACTAACGAAGCCTTTTTATTACCCTTTTCAGCCGCATTTTTCATTCTGATACGGTTGAAGGTGTTAAAGGCTGTTTCGGTGGCCGAAAAATAGGCCGATAAGATTACGCACACGATAATTATAGCGGTATACGTTATGTGAATGTCCATGATAAGTTTTGTTTTTAACTCTACCTTTCAAAAATGATTTTTAGTATGTTATTCTTTGGAAAAAACAGCAAAAAAAGGCATAACCGTAC
>JAZQDF010000113.1:0-6911 GCA_045546635.1 Eubacteriales bacterium | reverse complement strand
GATAAAAATCCTGCACCTGCTCGGGCATATACCCCCACTTTTTCAGCCAGGTCGCCATCTCCACCGCATCGGCAAGAGTTGTACCGGGGTGGCTGGACATAAGGTAGGGGACGAGATACTGCTCAAGGCCCGCCTCGTTGCAGAGGGCGAAGTATTTCTTCTTGAATTTCTCATAAACCTCAATAGGCGGCTTGCCCATCATCATAAGGGTGTTGTTGGCACAATGCTCGGGAGCAACCTTAAGCTGTCCTGAGATGTGATGAGAGACCAGCTGTCTGAAGAAGCTGTCGTCGCTGTCGTAGATAAGATAATCAAAGCGGATACCCGAACGTACGAAGACCTTCTTAATACCCGGAAGTGCCTCGATCTCGGAAAGGAGGTGAGCGTACTCGCTGTGATCAACCTTAAGGTGCTTACAGGGAGTAGGAGATAGGCACTTGCGATTCTTACAAACGCCGCACTCCAGCTGTCTGTCGCAGGAGGGATAACGAAAATTAGCGGTAGGGCCGCCAACGTCGTGAATATAGCCCTTAAAATCAGGCAGGGCGGTAATTTTCCTTGCCTCCTCCACAACGCTTCTCTCACTTCTCGACCTGACCTCCCTGCCCTGATGGAATGCAAGGGCACAGAAATTACAGGCACCGAAGCAGCCGCGGTTGTGAGTTATAGAGAACTTAACCTCGCTGATAGCGGGAACGCCTCCCGCTGCATCATAGTCGGGATGATAATCGCGTGCGTAAGGAAGTGCATATACCGCGTCCAGCTCTTCCCTCTCGAGAGGGGGCATCGGAGGATTCTGCACCAGCATCTTATCGCCGTAATACTCAACCACAGCCTTACCGTTAACCGAATCGGTATTTTTATACTGTATAGAAAACGCCTTAGCGTAGGCGGCTTTATCGTTCTTCAGGATGTCAAAATCTCCTACCTCGACGGAGTCGAAGTGTATGGGATCGCCCACCTTACCGACATAGACGCAACCACGCACGTCGCGTATCTTCTTGATTGGCACGCCCTTATCAAGCAGGAATGCCAGCCTGCGAAGAATATTCTCGCCCATACCGTAGGTAAGAATATCGGCACGGGAGTCGATAAGGATGCTGCGGCGAACTCTGTCCTCCCAATAATCGTAGTGTGCGAAGCGGCGGAGAGATGCCTCAAGGCCGCCGATAATAATGGGAACATCTCCATAGGCCTCTCTTATTCGGTTACAATAAACGATGGTAGCCCTGTCTGGGCGAAGCCCCATCCTGCCGCCGGGAGAATAGTAATCGTAAGAGCGACGCTTCTTCGATACGGTGTAATGTGCCACCATAGAGTCAATGTTGCCGCCCGTAACGAGAAAGCCGAGTCTCGGTCTGCCGAATCGCTTAAAGTCCTCTGCACTCTTATAATCGGGCTGGGCAAGAATAGCTACCCTGAAGCCCGCCGCCTCAAGCACGCGGGAGATTATGGCAACGCCAAAGGACGGGTGGTCCACGTAAGCATCACCCGTCACGTATACGAAATCAACCTGGGACCAATTTCTCGCCCTGACGTCCTCTTCCGTAGTAGGAAGGAAATCCAATCTGTTTTTCATATCAAATAGCAAAGCTGTCGAGCTCGACCTCTCTCTGCTCTCCGCTCTCCATATCACGAAGCTGGGCAACTCCCGCCTCAACCTCGCTGTCACCGATTATGAGGGTGTATTTTGCACCCTTCTTATTTGCATATTTCATCTGTGCCTTAAGGCTTCTGCCCACCACGTCACACTCTGCATATTTTCCATCGCGACGAAGACGCTCGGTGATCTCAAGCCCCTTCACCATTGCACTCTCGCCAAGGGCGGCAATATAGATAAGGGGCTTCGGGGCCTCGATATTATCAAGTCCAAGCTCACGCATAGCAAGGATAAGACGGGTAATACCCATACCAAAGCCGATGCCGGGAAGCTCGGGGCCACCGAGGGAGGAAACGAGACCGTCGTAACGGCCGCCGCCACATACGGTGGACTGAGCACCGATGCCCTCGGCAATAAACTCAAACACCGTACCGGTATAATAATCAAGTCCGCGTACGATAGAGGAGTCGACCACGTAGTCAATATTCATTGCAGTAAGAGCCCTCTTAAGCATATTGAAGTTCTCTTCACAGCTCTCGCAAAGATGGTCAACAGTCTTAGGTGCGTTAACTGCAAGAGCGTGGCAATCGGGATTCTTACAGTCAAGAAGCCTTAAGGGATTCTTCTCAAGCCTGGTCTTACAGGTATCGCACAGAGTGTCGGTGTGCGAGCCGTAATACTCAACGAGAGCAGATCTGTAATTGGGACGGCAATTCTTACAGCCGATAGAATTTATATGAAGCTTAACGTTGGTGAGCCCGAGTCTGTTAAGAACCGAGTTAGCAAGTGCTATTGCGGTAGCATCGGATGCAGGGCTGTGAGAGCCAAACATCTCGGTACCGAACTGGAAGAACTCACGGCTTCTGCCCGCCTGAGGCTTCTCGTGGCGGAAGCAGGACATAATGTAGTAATACTTGAGAGGCATAGGATCAGAGCATCTGCCGTTCTCAATAAGTGCTCTTACTACCGACGCCGTTCCCTCGGGACGCAGAGAAATGCTTCTGCCCTCGTCACGATCGGCAAAGGTATACATCTCCTTCTGCACCACGTCGGTGGTATCACCCACGCCGCGAACGAAAAGCTCGGTGTTCTCGAAGGTGGGAGTTCTTATCTCGCCGTAGCCGTATTTTTCAGCCTCCTCACGCATAACCCTCTCAATATGTCTCCAGAGAGGAGTCTCCTCGGGGAGTATGTCCATTGTACCTTTAATTTTCTGAATCATTTTTATATCTCCTGAATTTAATAATCTTTTTTATGGAAAGCCTATCACTCTCCGTGGGCGGTGCGGAGGAGAAGCTCAAGTCTTTCGTTATCGCCGATCCATTCAAGCATACCGATAACCGCCTCAAATCCGGTTGCGGCACGGTAGTCGGCGGCAGATGCGTGCTTCGGGCGGTTAAGATGCCCCGAATTTGCTGCACGCCTGTATACGTCACGCTCATCCTCAAGCAGCAGGGGCTCTATCCTACGCATCATAGCTGCCTGTGACTCGGCGGTAACGTATGAGAGGGCTGCCTCGTTCAGCTCACCCGATTTGCATATTCCACGCTCCACCAGCATACGCCTGACATAGAGGGCGTGACGGGCATCACCAAGATAAGCCAGGGCTGCCACCGTAGGCAAGGATGCCCCGATAAGATTCTCGTGCATAGAAAAGCTCCCTTCGCAGAGCGATGACCGATCCGTCCGTCACTCGCTCAAATAGTCATTTTTTCACGAATACATTGTAACACAAAACTCCTGTAAAATCAATACTTTACGCCTATAATATTTTTATTAAAAATTTTATTTAGCTATTGCAAAAGCAAATTTGATATGTTATAATAAAATAAAGTATTGTGCGACCTGTGCCGTACGGTCAATTTTCTCTGTCGGAGGGTGAGATGGAAGGCCTTGAATACGTTCAGACTAACTATACGAGCCTTGCCGATGAGGTAGAGAAGCTTGGAGAAAAAGCAGGACGCTGTGTGACTCTCGTCGCGGTTACGAAAAGCGGCAGCGACGACGAGCTTATCGCCCTTGCAAACGCAGGGATCGGTGACATTGGTGAAAACCGCCCCTCCGAGCTGAAAAGACGCGGTGAGCTGCTCGCCCAAAGGGGACTCAGACCGAGGCTTCACGAAATAGGCAATCTTCAGCGAAACAAGGTTAAGCTTATCATTGATACCGTTGACCTTATTCACTCGCTGGACAGCATCCCGTTGGCCGCCGAGATCGATAAGCAGGCGGGTAGGATCGGAAGAGTAATACCCGTGCTGATAGAGATCAATTCAGGCCGTGAGGAGCAGAAGGGCGGCATTCTTCCCGAGGATGCCGAGGAGTTTTACCGCAGGGTTAGCGGATTTTCGCACATCAGGGTATCAGGTCTTATGACTATGGGCCCCGTATGTGAGGATGCCGAGCTGCTTCGCCCCTTCTTCCGTGAGACCAGGGAGCTGTTTGACAGGTTGAACGCAGCCTACGGCTTCCACGACGGCGGAATACTCTCTATGGGAATGAGCGACAGCTATAGAGTTGCCATAGAGGAGGGCTCTACACTCGTACGAGTCGGCAGGAAGCTTTTCGAGAAAAAATAAAAGAAAGGATGACATAAAATGTTTGAAGATTTCATGAAAAAATTAAGAAAAGGTATCAGCGGTGATGAGGGTACCGATATTCCTTCATTCCCTGAATACGAGGAGGTAAAACCAGTGAACGTAGAAAAACCCGAAGAACCCAAGAAGCCCGTTACTCCTATCGTAGCTAACAGCGGTGACACCGACGGCAACATCGAGCTTAAGGTAGTTCATCCCGCTTCCTTCGAGGAGGTTGGCGAGATCGCAGATTATCTTATCGAGGGCTGCACCGTCGTGCTCAACCTTGAGCTTCTTGACGGCGTACAGACCGTACGTATGCTTGATTTCCTTAACGGTGTGACCTATTCCACCGACGGTGAGATCAAGAACGTTGCCAAGAATACCTACATCATCACTCCCCATAACGTAGATATTTCCGAGGACAACTGATAGGCTAAACGCCTTAAAATACGAAGAGGCTGCTCTGCAGATCAGCCTGAGCCCTCACAGGCTCGGGAGGATGTGATGCGGGCAAGACGTAACGTCTACCTGCCCAGAGACGTCAGGGATAGCGAAAATTTCGCCTTTATTTGTCTGACAAGCAGAACGAGGCTGTCGCGAACGAACGTTGCGACAGCCTGTATTTTTTAGAGGAAGCAATGCAAGAGATATTTTTTATTTTTGCAAAGACCGTATCCATAGTTATCGACGTGGTGTCCATAGCTATGCTGGTACAGGTAATACTGCAGTTCTTCGTTGATACGACGCAGAATCGCATATATATCTTAGCCTGCTTTATTACCGAGCCCTTTATTGCACCCGTACGACTTATTATGGCACGGCTTAACATACTGCAGGATTCGCCTATTGACTGGGCATTTTTTGTAACGTCGGTATTGCTCGCTTTAATCGGCAGTATTCTGCCACCGATATAGACCGCAAGGACGGAGAAATTTTTCAGGAGTTTATTTTATGACCTTGTTTGTAAAAAGAAAGCCGAAGGACTATATTCTCTATTCGGCAATAATTGCAGCCGGTATCTTTCTCGACCAGCTTACCAAGTTCCTAGTCACGAAATATATGACGCTCTATCAGTCTATTCCGTTGATCAAGGATTTCCTTCACTTAACCTATACTACAAATGACGGTGCGGCCTTCGGAATGATGGACGACCCCAGCCAGAGATGGATATTCCTCCTGATCTCGTCGCTGGCGATCCTTGCCTTTGCCGCTTATCTTTATCTCGGCCACGCCGACACAACGCTGTACGGCGTAGCTATGGCTATGGTTATCTCGGGCGGTATCGGTAATATGATAGACCGACTGGGAATCGGCTTCTACGTCAATGCTGACGGAATGGGCGAGGTGGTAGATTTCATCGACTTCTGCGGTATATGGAACGCCATCTTCAACGGTGCAGATTCCTTCGTATGCGTCGGTGCGGGACTGCTGGTGCTGGCACTTATCCTTGATCTTATCAAAGAGAGCAAGAAGGAGAAGGAAAAGAAGTCAGCTCCTGACGGTCAGGTTATAGAAGAGACCAATGCCGTATCCGAGGACGAGCGGGACGAAAACAGAGAAGGCGTAGATCAATGATTTACACCGTAAACGACTCTGACAGGGGTAAGCGTCTCGACGCCCTTTGTGCCGAGGTGGCCGAAATAACCAGATCGCAGGCGGCAAGACTGATTGAGGAAGGCCACGTGACGGTATGCGGACGAACAGAAGCAAAAAAATACGCCGTAAGGATCGGAGACAATATCGAGATCATCCTGCCTGAATGTAAGGAGGCCGAGGCTGTTGCCGAGAACATTCCCCTTGACATAATCTACGAGGACGAATACATAATCGTTATCAACAAGCCCAAAGGGATGGTGGTTCATCCCGCACCCGGAAATTACAGCGGAACGCTGGTGAACGCCCTGCTCTATCATTGTCGCGACTCGCTGTCGGGCATCGGCGGAGTTATGCGACCGGGAATCGTACACAGAATCGATAAGGACACCTCCGGTCTGCTCGTAGTTGCAAAATGCGACGAGGCACACAACGCCCTGTCCGAGGAGATGAAGCATCACGGCATAGTACGCGAGTACCGTGCATTAGTAACGGGCGGCTTCAAGGATGACGCAGGTACTGTGAATTATCCCATAGGACGTCACCCTGTAGACCGCAAAAAAATGGCGGTCATCCTTTCGGGTGACCACACCGCGAGAGAGGCTGTCACTCACTACCGTGTGCTTGAGCGTTTCGGCGGAGTATCCTATCTTGCACTCGAGCTTGAAACCGGTCGAACGCACCAGATAAGAGTGCATATGTCCTACGTTGGTCACGCCCTGCTGGGTGATGAGATATACTCAAAAAGCAAGACTCAATTTGAGAAAAAGCACCCCTCCCTGTTCCACGGTCAAGCCTTGCACGCCAAGAGGCTGACGCTTACCCATCCGAAGACGGGCGAGAGAATGACCTTTGAGTGTGATCTTCCCGCGGAATTCGAAAAGGCACTTGAGCTTCTTCGCAAGGAAAATGCATAAATGGCTGCAAATTGTAAAGAATTGTATTAAAAAAGACCGCTTTGTGCGGTCTTTTTTGTTTATAGCACCTTCGAGAGAAAGTCCTTAAGGCGAGCGTCCTTGGGATTTCCAAACAGCTCGGCAGGGGGAGCCTGCTCCTTGATCTTGCCCTCGTCGATAAAGATAACCTTGTCGGCAACCTCACGAGCAAATCCCATCTCGTGGGTAACGATAACCATCGTCATT
>JAZQDF010000112.1:0-3352 GCA_045546635.1 Eubacteriales bacterium | reverse complement strand
TGTGTCTGCATTATGAATTCTGCATTCTTCATTCTGCATTTTAAATTCACCTTACCCCGCTTTTGCGGTACGCAAGGGGGCTGGTGTTCATATAGGATTTGAATATCTTGTGGAAGTAGTTGGGGTTGGAGAAGCCGAGCCTATCGGCGATCTCGTTGATGGGAGTGTTGGTCATCGTCAGAAGCCTTAAAGAGTGGTTGACACGCACGCCGTTTATGTAATCTATAGGCGTCTTGCCGATAGAGTCCTTGAACATCTTGGTGAAGTAGTCGGGCGAGAGAGCTACCATATCCGACAGGGTTTCGATGTATATCTTCTCGCCGTAGTTCTCGGTGATGTACTCGATTACGGGGCGAAGGCGAATGACGTTGTGATATACCATACGGTCAAGCTCGCCACGCTGTCCTGCGTAGTATCTGAGAATTGCCGAGGTGAGAAGGTATATATGTGCCCTGACGGGAAGGAGGTAGCAGACGTCCTTTGAGATAAACTCCTCGTATGCCTCGTTCATAGAGTAGACAAGGCTCTCGTATATGGGATGCCCCTGACGGAAGCTGACGATACGGCTGCAGGACTGGACGAAGAACATATAGAAGATCTCGCTGTCAAAGCTTGCCATATTCTCCTCCACAAGCTCTCGCTCGAAGACAAGGGCACGAAGGGACGCGTGGCCGCCGACCGCCTCGGCACGGAAGACAAGGGTGGGCGGAACGTAGATGAAGTCGCCCTGCTCTGCCTCGATAAATTCGGTACCGATAGAAACGGCAAGACTGCCGCCCGTGATCTGTATTAGCTGGTGGGCGGTGTGGTTATAGCCCGAGTCTATTATTCCCTCTCCGCTTGCGGAATAGAGCCTGAATATGCTTTTTTCCTCTGCCATAGCGTGTATCCCATTCCTTTCTCGATTAATAGAAGGTGGCAACCTCCTGAGTGGGCTTCTCTGCCCGCTGAATATCTGTGACGGTGATCACAGGGCCACGACCACCGTAAAGCTTTGAAAATTCCTCCTTGATCTCGCCCTCTACAATAACCCAATCGCGGGTCTGAAGCTTCAGCTTGCCCATTCCCTTGGCAACGAGGCCGCGGTAGGCAATATCGTCGGCACAGCAGGTCATAATATGCCTGCCGATAGCAAAGCTGTCGCGGGGGAGTGCGGGATCTAAGGCAACGATACCCTTGAAGCGAATTTTCTTGCCTATATATTTCGCCGTATCCTCACTCATATCGCGGTAGAAGTAGGCGAAGTCGTCGTCTGTAATGACGATAAGATCTGCATTGATGTCATAGGGCAGCGGATCCTCTATCTGATCGAATTCGATCTCGCCCTCGGTGTCCTCGTAGCAGATATTTGCCTTGCGGCTGATGCCGCGGACAAGCTTATGCAGAGCCATCTTGTCGGTGGATTCGGTGGTGCGGTTGAATACCACCATCTCACAGCTGGTAAGCTTGTCAACCATAAGCTGACGCATATTGGCGTTGTAAACCGCCGCGGTGGTGGAGTCGCAGACGAATATCTCCTGATAGACCATCCAGTTCTGCGGCAGAGCGTTGTAGAAGCGGTCAAGCATCCACATTCCGTTATACTCTACCACGATGATGTCGGCTCCTGCCCTCTTCTGCATAGCGTTAAGGCGGTCTACCGTAATAGACTGCTCGTCCTCAAAGGAGGCGAAGCTGACGTTTGAGCCAAGCTCCTCGGGATAATACTCTACCTCACCCTCCTCGCAGGTGATGATAAGATACTTTCTGTTTCCGTCGTTAAAGTTCGGGTCCTTCATAGTCTCGACGATAAAGCTGGTTTTACCGCCCTCAAGAAAGCCCGTAAAAAGATATACCGGTATTTCCATAACAAATCCTTATTATATTCCGAATAATTCCTTGATTTTTTCCTTATCGATGCCTGCACCGATGACGCAAAGGCGGCCGATGATGCCTGCCGATCCGCAGCGAACGTCTGCCTCGCCGGGAATGTAGTCAAAGTGGATCCACTTGCCGCACTCACACTCAACGATGCCCTTGGCACGCAGGATCATACCGTAGTCGTCAGACTCGGAGAACTGATCGAGAATGGCCTTGATGCCCTCAACGGTGAATTTCTTCGTGGTCTCCTCGCCGAAGGAGGTGAACACCTCGTCTGCGTGATGGTGGTGATGGTCGTGACCGTGACAGCCGCAGCTGCACTCCTCGCCGTGCTCGTGATGATGCTCGTGATCGTGATCGTGATGGTGACCGTGACAACCGCACTCCTCATCGTGATCGTGGTGATGGTGATGACCGTGACAGCCGCACTCCTCATCGTGATCGTGGTGGTGACCGTGGCAGCCGCACTCCTCGTCGTGATCGTGGTGGTGACCGTGACAGCCGCATTCCTCGTCGTGATCGTGGTGGTGGTGACCGTGACAGCCGCACTCCTCATCGTGATCGTGGTGATGGTGATGGTGGTGCTTATGCTCCTCCTCAAGTGCCTTTACCGCGTCCTCAAGGGTGTCCCTTCTCTCCATAGCGGCGAGAATATCCTTACCGTCGAGAGCGTCCCAGGGGGTAGTCACGATAACGGCAGACTGGTTATGCTGACGGAGAAGTCCAACGCACTCGGCGATCTTCTCTTCCCTTGCCGTCTGGGTGTGGGAGAGGACGATGCAGGAGGCGTTTGCTATCTGATCGTTATAGAATTCGCCGAAGTTCTTCATATACATTTTGCACTTGTTAACGTCGGCAACGGTGGTAAAGCAATTGAGGGTAGCAGAGTGCTCCTCGGCGGTCTTCGCCGCACGGATAACGTCGGACAGCTTGCCGACGCCCGAGGGCTCGATAATAATTCTGTCGGGGTTGTATTCCTCAAGCACCTTTACAAGTGCCTTCGAGAAATCGCCCACCAGCGAGCAGCATATACAGCCCGAGTTCATCTCGGTGATCTCAATGCCCGCATCGGCGAGAAATCCGCCGTCAATACCAATCTCGCCAAACTCGTTCTCAATAAGGACGACACGCTCACCTGCGTACGCCTCCTTGATCAGCTTCTTGATCAGCGTGGTCTTACCCGCACCGAGAAAGCCGGAAAATATATCAATTTTCGTCATTTTTTCTTACTCCTTAAGACAATATTTTTACAAATACTATTTTACTACAAATATTTTAAAATGTCAAGTGAAAATGAATGGAATAATCCATACTCTGCCCCGCCCCTCACAGCGAGACCTTTTGCGAAGCAGGGGGATGACAAGGCTTTTTTCACGGATGAGCCGAGATATAAAAAGAGTGCCACCAAAGTGGCACTCAAAGATTTTTAAATTGAAATTTATAACAATTGCAGTATTACTGTAGGTATTTACCTCAACTATATTTAATTAAT
>JAZQDF010000111.1:0-1855 GCA_045546635.1 Eubacteriales bacterium | reverse complement strand
GATGAGTAGGGAGAAATCTATCTTTTAAAACCTTGTTGGTTCGATTACCTTATGGCTAAGGAATTTTATAGTTGGCAGATCCCAGCATTTGCCGCCGAAAAGGCTTGCGGGCTTATCAAGTCGGTTCCATTCGTCGCGAGAGCCGTTGTAGATTATTTCCTTTAATAAATAGCAGTCGGCAAAGGCACCGCTTTCGATTTTTTTAACGCTCCTCGGTACTCTGATCGAAACGAAGCCCGAGTGGTAGAAGGCGTTTTTGCCTATTCTGGTTATACCCTCCTGCATTATCAGATTTCCTCTGCCACCGCCCTCAAATGCACCGTCCTCAATGGCGGTAACCGGCCTTCCGTTATGCATTTTCGGTATTACGATATTATCGTCGCGGCATACGCCGAGGCTTGCAACGCCGCAGGTCTTGCCGAAGATATTCGCCCTGATCTCAAGGCCGTGGCTTTCTCTCGGCTCCTCCTCAATAAGACACTCTCCCGTCTCAAGAGAATATATTATCCTTGTGTACCTGCATCCGTCGGGCGAGCAGGTAAGACGGCCGATTATGCCGTTCATCATCGCCTCAACGTTCTGATCGCTATAATTTACGGTGCCGAGCTGTTCTATACGGCTTATGCCGTCGGGGACCCGACCGTGAAGGCAGCATCCGTCCAAAAGCACGGGGATGATATTCTTCTTGTGATTTATGGCGTGCAGTATGGAAAGACGTATCTCATCGCCGGGATCCGAGCATCTTTCAAGGCTGCTCGGGGAGAGAAGTAAAATGAAATCGCTGCAAATCTCTATGCCGTTGGTATTTTTGACGCCCTGCATTCCGTCGTAGTCGAAGAAGGTGCTGTAACCCCTCTTTGTCAGCTCTATATAAATAAGCTTCGCCTGTCTGTGCTCCTCCGAACATCTGTGGCTGATATAAATTTGTGTACTCATAATTACCCCCAAAAAAGCTATGCTTTATTTTATCACAACCGAGGATGGATGTCAACCTGTGCTCAAGCGGTTTGAGATAAAATTATTTATTAAAAGCTGCTTTAAAAGCAAATAATTATTTACATTTTGTGAAAAGAAACGGTTTTTGGCCGTTTCTTTTTTCTTTTTGATGATTAAAACTACCCGATATACACCCTATTTCCACCCCGGGTGGGTGTATTCAAACGCGGGCGTAATATATTATAATTTAATTGGATAAAAATATAGGCGTCGTCTCAACGCCGTCCCGAAAGGAGAATATTATGAGAGATACTGCTAAAAAAATTAACCTCCGACTGATTGGCGGCCTGTTCGCCCTGATGCTTGTTATCGGAATTTTCTTCTGGCTTGCCCCCACCAGGGCAGGAGCTATTTCGGCAACGGCGGTTACGCTTACCGCTACCGACGGCAGCCAGACGGTTATGACCAATGAATCGAACGCCACCGGCTCGGGCTATATCTGGGATGCGGAGACCGCAACCCTTACACTTAACGGCTACAGCGGCAGAAGCATCGCTACAAACGGAGATATTAATCTTCACCTGATCGGTGATAATACTCTGACGCTTGATCCCGATCTGACAGGCAGCACGGCATACGGCCTAAACCTTGACTATACGGGCGGTATGGCGACCATTACTGCAGAGGACGGCGGAACGCTAAATATCGTAGGTGATATAAAAACGTACTTTTCTGCGGTAAGCGGTGTTACTCTGTTCAAGAGCGGAAGGCTTAATATTGACGTCACCACCTCCGGCGGTGGAACCCTCTACGCCTTCGAGCGTAACGTAAGCTTTGACCGCGAGGGCACAGGCGAAGTAGAGATTAACGTAAAATTAGAGCGTACCTCGGATGCCAAGTCGGATCGTAGCCATGTCGT
>JAZQDF010000110.1:0-5063 GCA_045546635.1 Eubacteriales bacterium | reverse complement strand
CATTATTTTAAAACAAAATAATAAAAAAAACTTTACAAAATTAATATATTATGATATAATATAATGAAATATTTTGTTCGGAGAAAATATGAAAACAGAATTAAAGAAACCCTTATCGCTCAGTAAGACTCTTTTGATATTATCTCTCATATCTCTGCTTCTCGGCGTAACGTCCTGTCTGCTTGGAGAGACTATGGTCGCTATTCTCATAGGACCTCTGTCCGCACTTTATCTTTTTGATACCAGGTCAAAGCGTGGCGTCAGCATTACCGTGTCGCTGCTGCTTCTGGCTATGAATTTTATCTCAATATTTATGGGGCTTGCGGTTTCGTTTTTTGCTCCTGCTGCGATAATTCTCTCAATTATGCTTTCCTACGCCTTTGCGAGGGGGCATAGCAAATCAGACGTTGCATATCTGATGACGGTTATCACCTCGTTGCTTGTGCTTGCGGGATATCTTTTGTTCGCTATGATAGAGCGTGATATCTTTACACTTGAGGCGGCGTTTGAGTTTTATACTGCATTCATTGATAACCTACGCGAGGTATTCGTCAGCACTATTACGGATATTTATTCCGCGTCGGGCGTTGAGATTGCCGCAGATCTTGTAGGCGAGGTCTTTGATCAACAGATCGATATGACTATCTCCTACTTCTTAATTCTCGGATTCGCTATAACAGGCATAGGAATGAAGCTCTTCAGCCTTATCGTTCGCCGTCTTTCAAGCGATTCGTACGCAATGCGTGAGTGGCGTTTCGGTACGACGAGGGCGTATGCATATTTCTATGTTGCTCTTGTGATCGCGTCGATCTTTGCTCTGGATGGAAGAGGCATTTTCGCTATAACCGTTCTTAATCTTTATAATTTCTTTATGGTCGTCTTTGCCTACGTAGGCTTTATGACGATGAGAGAAATGCTTTCCGTTAAGATGAAGCCCTTGATTGCAACCCTGATAATAATCGCATTGCTGCTCGTCTTTGCATCTTTTGGTGTACAGATCCTGGCGGCTCTCGGCGTTCTTTACTCGCTCAGGAGTCATAGTGATCCGAGGCATAATACCAAGTAATAAACGTCTGTCAGACTTCAAATACGTCATAAGAAAGGAACTTTGCTTATGAAAAACGAAAAGGACAATCAGAATCTTCACATTCCCTTCGCATCAAGGCAGGATATGATTCTTTACGCCGCTCTCGGCGTTCTGAACATCGCTCTCGTTGCCATTCTTTGTGAGTTTATGAGCTTCGTTGAGCCTATTATCATAGCTCTCGTTATCGGAGCTATCTATCTTGGCGAGATCGCCGTTATAGGTGTGAGGAGAATAAAAAAATCCAGAATGCATCCTACGAAGAGCATACACGGTCTGCTCGGCGAGGAGGGAAGCGTGGTTTTCAAGAATTCACGCTCGCCTATCATAATCTTTGATTTTCACGGTACCGTCCTCTGGTATAACGACGCTATGAGAGATGCTCTTGATTCCTATACGAATTATATCGGTCAGAAGATCGACGAGGTTCTTTCCATAGACCTTGACGATCTTGACGAGGTGCAGGCTAAGGGCTGCAGAACGGTCATCTCCGGCAAGGAATACGGTGTTGAGGGCTTCGTTCTCTCCAAGAAGAACAACGGTCTATTCCTCGCAATGCTATCCGACGTCACTCTGCTCAGTGCTCTTGAAAAGCAGTATAACGACGAGCGAGTTGCGGTGGCTTATATTGCTATTGATAACGTTGAGGACGTTTTGCAGTACGTTCACGAGAAGCTGTCCGATGCGGTTTCCAGCATTGAGGATAAGCTTAAGACCTGGGCGGCGTCTATGAACGGCGTGCTTAAGTCTTATGATAACGATAAGTACATTATGTTCTTCGATTCAAGATATCTTGACGAGTGCATCGACAACCGCTTTGAGATTCTTGATGAGATCCGTGATTCCAGAGTTGGCGACGGCGTGTCCATAACCGTTTCCATCGGTGTATCCCGCAGGAAGGGAACTCTTCTCGACCGCGAGCTTGACGCCCGTGACGCTATCGACCTGGCTCTGCAGCGTGGCGGTGACCAGGCGGTCTATAAGTCGGAGGAGGAGACGGTCTACTTCGGCGGCCGTACCAAGACGGTTTATAAGCGTTCGAACGTTCGTTCCCGAGCCTTTGCAAACCAGCTTACCGCTCTTATGTCAAGAGCCGAGAACGTTATCATTATGGGACATAAGTACGGTGACTTTGACTCTATCGGTGCATCGGTTGGCGTTGCCCGTCTTGCAATGCTTTGCGGCATTAAGGTCAATATTGCTATCGATCTTACCGACAAGAACCTTCTGCCCTGTATTGAGATGATGCAGAAGACCGAAGCCTACTCTCAGGTATTCGTTGATAACGCAGGCGGTCTTGATCTGATAGGCCCGGATACTCTCGTAGTGCTTGTAGACCATAACGCTACACCCCGTTCTCAGTTCTCGGATATTGCGACAAAGGCTGCGACAATTGCCGTTATCGACCATCACCGTAAGAACGATCCTCCTACAAGTGCGATGAAGATATCCTACATCGATCCCTCGGCATCATCCACCTGCGAGCTCGTTTCCGAGATGCTTGAGAGTGCGGTAAGCTCGCAGAACCTGCGTAAGCAGGAGGCGGATATTCTCCTCGCCGGTATTCTTCTTGATACAAAGCAGTTTACCAGAAATACAGGAACCAGGACCTTCGGTGCGGCACAGTACCTCCGCGGTGCAGGTGCAAATCCCACCGACGTATATAATCTGTTTAAGGCTGCTCCCCAGGATCTTTCCAAGGAGGCACGCTTCCATACCTCTATTTTTATGTACAGAACACACGTTGCCATCGCCTGCTGCGAGGGTGATACCGACGAGAGCTACCGTGTTATCGCGTCAAAGGCGGCGGATAAGATGCTTACTCTTCGCGGTGTGTCGGCTGCATTCACGCTTGTACGTATTGGCGAGCAGATTCATATTTCGGGACGTTCATCGGGTAAGGTCAACGTTCAGCTCATTCTCGAGAAGCTTCGCGGCGGCGGTCATTTTGACGTCGCGGGAGCACAGGTCGTTTCTGATTCCATCAGCGACGTTCTTGATACCCTGAAGAAGAGCATTGACGACTATCTCGATCATAACCCAATTTAACTTAAAAAAATATAAGATAGGAGATATATTATGAAGGTAATTTTACTCTGCGATGTAAAGGGACAGGGCAAAAAGGATCAGATCGTAGACGTGTCAGACGGATACGCACGCAATTTCCTTTTCCCTCAGAAGAAGGCCATCCCGGCAGATGCTAAGGCAACCAACGAGCTTAAGAATAAGGAGGAGGCTAAGCAGTTTAAGATCAACGAGGACAGAAAGGCTGCTCAGGCTCTTGCCGACAGGATCAATAACGTTGAGATCGAGATCGTTATGGGACACGGTGCCGACGGCAGACTCTACGGCTCGGTTACTGCGAAGGATATTGCCGAGGAGCTTAAGAAAAAGCTATCCGTTGATATTGACAAGCGTAAGATTCTCCTTAAGGAGAGCATCAGGGCATACGGTAAGCACGACGTGCAGATCAAGATCCACCCTGAGGTGGTTGCTAAGTTCGTGGTTTACGTTCACGATTAATTTTCAACTTTTTTGAAAGGAAAAGAAAAAATGGACAACAGTAGTTTAATCAGACAGATGCCGGTATCCGTCGAGGCGGAGCAGGCTCTGCTCGGAGCTATAATTGTCAGTCCCGACGCCTTTGATAAGATCGGCGGAATGATCACTACCGAGGATTTCTACGTCGCCGAGCATCAGCATATCTATTCTGCACTTCTTAAAATGTATAGTCAGAATAAGACCATCGACGTGGTTACTCTCGTCAATACTCTCGTTGAGATGGGAGATCGTGACGAGGCGGGCGGTATCCAGTATATCACTCTCCTTGCCGAGTCGGTTCCAGCTGCCACCAACGTTAAGGATTACGCGAAGATAGTTAAGGATAAGGCTCTTCTCCGCAGGCTTATCAAGGTTTGTGACGAGATCAACGAGGACGCTTATAACGAGACCGACGTTCGTGCCGTCATTGATTCTGCCGAGCAGAAGATCTTTGAGCTCTCGCATAACAGCACCACTAAGGAATTCAGACATATCCGCGACGTTTTGCAGGTCGTATACAGAGATCTTGAGCGACTTTCCGAGACCAAGGGTGCGATCCAGGGAACTAAAACAGGCTTCTCGGGCCTTGACCAGGTGCTTGTTGAGATGGGTAAGGGCGATCTTATCATCGTCGGTGCCCGCCCGGGTATGGGTAAGACATCCTTCGCACTTAATATTGCTACCAACGTAGCAAAGTCCACGAGAAAGGCCGTCGCTATCTTCTCTCTTGAGATGTCGGGCGAGCAGCTTGTCACCCGTGTTCTCTCCAGCGAGGCTATGATTGATTCTCACACTCTTCGTACAGGCCAGCTTGCCAACGAGGATTGGGATAATCTTGCCGACGTTATTTCCACCCTTTCGGGATGTGATATCTACATCGACGACACCTCCGCCATCAATACCACCGAGATGAGATCCAAGCTGAGAAGAGTAAATAACCTCGGTCTTGTTGTCATAGACTATATCGGTCTTATGCAGACCACCTCCACCAGCGAAAACCGTGCCCAACAGGTAGGTGAGATATCCCGTAATCTTAAGATTATGGCGAAGGATTTCGGCGTGCCGATCATTTGCTGTGCCCAGCTTAACCGTGGCACAGAGTCCCGTCCCGGGGCAGGTAAGCGTCCCACTCTCGCAGACCTTCGTGACTCGGGCTCTATCGAGCAGGATGCAGATATCGTTCTCTTCCTGTATAGAGATGAATACTATAAGAATATCAGCGGCACCGAGGCTGATCCCGAGGCGGCTGATACAGCTAATACCGCCGAGATCATCGTAGCGAAGAACAGACACGGCTCTGTTGATAACATCAAGATGGGCTGGATCGGTCAGTTCACCAAGTTCCGTACTCTTGAGGATAACTATGGACAAAGCTAATTCTCAGGAAATTGAGAGATTCTTTGCCACCGTAGGCAGTAGGATTTACACCGCGGCAGAG
>JAZQDF010000109.1:0-2290 GCA_045546635.1 Eubacteriales bacterium | reverse complement strand
CATGCCTCAAGATGAGATATCCCATCATTTAAAATGAGTAAGGTCACTTGTAGACTACGAGTTTGATAGGTCGCAGATGTAAGTGCAGTAATGTATTCAGTTGAGCGATACTAATAGACCGAGGGCTTGAACTGTTGTCTTGAATAAATCAATTCAGCAGAAAACAAGTTCGCACATTTCCTTGAGCTTCGTTTCCTTACCTTTGTTCGGTTTTCTATGGGCATTTGGTCATGCCTTGGATATATATGGAGTCTCGCGAAAGCGAGGCTTTTTGATTTATATGGACTTTTATTAATAGTCAGCATTTTGTTCACTATGTTGCCATTTGGATTAAATAATGACTATATTGCAATTTGGATTTAAGAAAAGCACCAATGTATCCTTCCTTGTGTAAACACAGAGAAATCTTCATTGGTGCTTTTCTGCTACTTTGTAGCTGAAAAATCCAAGCTACCAAGCTTTTCTTAAGAAAAGCTTGCCTCGACTTGTTTGAACTGCAGTAATGCACCTGCCCCTAACAGATGATTTGAGGTGGAGAGAAAAAGATAAAAAGGAAAACAAATTCCCCACTGATGCCTACGGATACAGTCCGGGTCGTATCTCATAATAAGGAATTTTTCTCCAATATATTGCATTTTTATTAATTGTATGCTATACTCAAAATATAAAAAGCAACAAAATAACGGAGGACACATTAATGAAAAGCTGGATCATCAATAACGGAACGCTGGAGAAATATGTTGGAGAAGCCAAGCGTGCCGTGGTTCCTGAGGATGTCAGGCAGATATCCTCGTATGCCTTCCAGGATGCACCGAATTTACGCGAGCTTGTAATTACAAAAAACGTCACTTCACTTTCCGGCCGTGCAATATACTGGTGTAAAAAGCTTGAAAGGGTAGATATTGAATCAAACGAGCTTAATATGGCCTTCCATATTTTTCAGTATTGTGAGTCTCTGAAAACCGTCAACTTCAATTCCTGCGAGACCTATATTCCTACCTATTGCTTCTCCGGATGCGAAAGCCTTGAGGAAATCGTCATTACAAAAGGAATCAGAGGTATAGGCGATTATGCTTTTAACGGTTGCTCCAGCCTTAGGAAAATGATAATTCTTAATCCTGATATTGATCTCGGCAATTCGCTGTTCGACGGTACACCTACAGATTTTGAAATAGAATATATAGGTGACCACAAAACATTCCTTGAACTATCGAGAAGAAGATTCTATAAAAAGACCGAGAGCTTCGGAGATTATCACCACCGCGACGTATATGAGGTTGAGGTAACAACGCAGACTTATCCCTTCTCACGATTTGATGCAACCGTTAAAACCAAGGTTTATTGCAGGGCAGACGGTGTAACTCTTGTGTTCCCCGCCGGAAAAGGAAAACCCGAAAAGAAATAATTGCAATGAAAAAGGTTATCATAATCGGCTGCCCCGGCTCGGGAAAAACTACGTTTGCTATAAAGATGCACAGGACAACGGGCCTGCCGCTATACCATCTTGACGCCATCTGGCACAAGCCCGATAAAACCCATATCCCGAGAGATGAATTTGACGAAAGACTTGCTGAGGTTTTGCAGCTTGACGAATGGATCATTGATGGCAACTATTCGCGTACTCTTGAGATGCGGCTTTCCACCTGCGATACTGTATTCCTCTTTGATCTGCCAACAGAAGTTTGCCTGTCGGGTGCTATAGAAAGGCTTGGCAAGGGCAGGTACGATATGCCTTGGATTGAACGGGAGCTTGGTCCGACTTTCCGCCGCGAGATAGAAGAATTCAAGGATAAGAAATTGCCGGAAATTTATAATTTGATAGAAAAATATAGGCAGAATAGGGAAATCGTTATTTTTAAATCAAGAAAAGAAGCAGATGATTTTCTTAGCTGCTCGGACGTTTTAGCATAAATGAGATTATTTGATAGAATAATTAGCAAAGAGCCGATAGAAAAAGGCTGGTCGGGTGACAAAAAATACAAGGTCATCCTTGACGATGGAAAAACGCTTTTATTAAGGCTTTCCTCCATTGATCAATACGAGCGTAAAAAGAACGAGTTTGAGCTTATGACTCGGGTTGCCGCTCTTAATATTCCTATGTGTCTGCCGATTGAATTCGGCACAACGGAGGAGGGCGTTTATTCGCTTCAAGGTTGGATAGACGGCCGGGATGCAGAGTCAATGGCCAACGATCTTACCGAATCAGAGCAATACAGCTACGGGCTTGAGGCCGGCAGGATTCTGAAAATAATACATACCATTCCTGCCCCCGAGGGAATTGAGAGCTGGG
>JAZQDF010000108.1:0-4380 GCA_045546635.1 Eubacteriales bacterium | reverse complement strand
TGAGGAATAGCAACCGTCATAACGAGCACGGTACGCCAGAGCTTCTTAAGCTTGATGCCCTTCTTGTTGATCATAATAGCAACCAGCATACCAAGGAAATAGTTGGAGAAGGTTGCGAATACCGCCCAGATAAGCGTCCATACGAGAAGCTCACCGAAGGCAACGCCGATGCCGCCCTCACCGAAGTTGAGCAGCTCTGCAAGGTTCTTGAATCCGACCCATTCGTACAGCTGGCTGGTACCGTTAAGCATACCCGAGCTACCCATAACGTCACTGTAGTTTGTGAACGCGATAAGGATCATAAAGATCATAGGAAGCACGGTAAAAATAAGGATACCGAGCAGGGAGGGAGTGAGAAGAGTCTTGTGGAACTGATCGTCAAGAAGCGACTTAAGATCGTCCTTGCCGCTCTTTATCTTCTTGCCCTGTGCGGTAATATCCATACAGATACGGCACTGCTTTACCTGCATTCTCCAGGTATAAATAAAGGCAATAATGAAGATAACCGCAAGAAGTGCGTTAAAGAGAACTCTGGTAGAGTCCTCGCCGGGAAGAGTTACGTACACGTCAAGCTCGGGGTCGTATACGTTAGCCGACTGCTGAATATCACCAACCTTGTTGCTGTCGCCAAGACCGAACCAGTTAACGCTCTTAAGCCAGTTGGCACCGCTCTGAACACGGTAGTTGGGAAGCAGGGTGGTAGGATCTACGCTCGTAGGAATTGCGAACATATACACGAAGAATGCAATTTCGAAGAGAAGGAACAGAATTCCTCGTGCGATCTGACCGTAATAAAGATTACCGAAGCCGAAGATAAGGAAGGAGAGCTTTACAGCCCAGTTTCCCTTAACAAAGGTCGTGATAATATCTAAAAAGCCATCCTTAATAGCAATGGCACCATCCTTTATAATAGCAAAGAGCTTAACGAAAAGGCCAACGAACCAACCGGGGATGGCACAGAAAAAGCCCTTCGCATCATAAAGGAATCTTTGAAGCTTATTCAGCTTCAGATATTCCAATGTGTTAAGTTTTTTCATAAATCTAAATATAAACCGAGATATAAACCGAGTTTATTTAACTCCTTTTTATAATCAAAGGCATTGTTAGTCGATACACAAGACAACTGTCGTCCTTGTATGTCGGCTAACAATGCCTTTTTGCCTGGTAGGGTGAGCCCGAGGGCTCACCCAAACCTAAGCTTAGCTATTTAATTTTAAACCAAAATTAGTTAGCGGGAACAAGCTCAACGGTAGCGTTGTGAGTGCCCTCTTCCCAGGTAAGCTTGATGAAGTACTTGCCTGCGGTCTCAACAACGATGTTGCCGGGCTCGTCAGAACCGTCCATAAGTCTTGCATAGTAACCGGAAGTGGTCTCACCGGTCTTCTCGTTAGCAACACCAACCTGAACGTTCCAAGCCTTACCCTGACGAAGCTTGAACTGATCCTCGGTAGTAAGGTCGTATGCCTTAAGGGTCTGCCATACACCTGCGGAAAGCTCTTCCATCTCAAGGTCTACGTTCCAACCGGTTCCGTTGATAGAACCGATTACAGACCAAGCTCTGAGCTCCTCATCGGTCATCTTGAAGAGATCGTCAATAGAAGCCTTGTAGGTATCAAGAGCAAGCTTGATATCATCGTCGGACTGAGCGTTCTTGGACTCAGCACCGAGAAGCTTTGCGATATCCCACCAAGAGCCGTGAATGTTGCCCTGAGGAATAGCGTACTGGTTCTGAAGAGCAAGAGCTGCGAGAGAAGCGTTAGCCTTTACGCCCTCGTCAGCCTGTGCCTCGAGGTTAGAGGGACCCCACTGGAACTCCTCGTATCTCTCAAGCTGGCACTCGGTGTTAGTGAGGTACTGAGCAAGCTTGTGGAGCATAGCGAGCTTCTGAGCGTCTGCCTGAGGCTTAACACCCATAAGCTTGTTACCGGAGAAGGAGCCGAGGTGATAGGTCTCACCATCAACAGTGAAGGAAGGAAGATCGGTTACGCCAAGGTTCTCACCATAGTTCTCTTCTGCAGTGTTAGCGTTCCAGATACCGGTAATAACGATACCAGCACCGGTGAACTCAGAAGAAGAGTTAACGTAGTACTCGGACTTAGTAACGATCTGCATACCCTTCATAGCGATAACACCCGCATCAGAGTTGTATGTATCCTGAACAGAGGTGAACTTACCGTCCTCGTTCATAGTCCAGTTGTTTACACAGCCGGTAGCCATAAAGAAGGAAGCGGTGTACCAAGCGTTCTCAAGCTCGAAGCAGATGTTCTTGCCTGCATCCTCACAGTCAGCTACGATAGCAGCAAGGTCATCGATGTGATCCTCGGAAACAACGCTCTTATCATAGTACATATAGTAGCCGTTATCAGAGGTAAGGGGATAAGCATAGAGAGTACCTGCAACGGATGCAGCAGAAATGGAGATGGGGTCGTTAGCTGCCTTTACGTTAGCGGTAGCCTGCTGACCGGGAACTGCAAGTGCATCAGCCTGAACAAGACGAGCGAGCTGGTCCTGTGCGAAGCAGAATACGTCGGGAGCGAGAGCGATATCGGTGAGAACCTGAGTAGCAGCGTCTGCCTCAGAAACACCGGAGATCTCGAACTTATAGGTCTCATTGTAAGAGGGGTTTGCTGCAAGGAACTCAGTAATCTGAGCTGCTGCAAGGTCGGTTGCACCCGCAAGCTCGGAAACCCAAATCTTTACAACAGTATTACCGTTACCAACAACGGTGCCGGTGGGCTGCTCATCGCCGCCACCTTCGCCGCCCTGTTCGCCGCCGTTACCTGTGCCACCCTGTTCGCCGCCGAAGAGGCCGCAGGATGCGAGGCAGGACACGAGCATTACAAGAACGAGAAGAAGAGATAAGATCTTACTCATTTTCATAAGAGTAAATCCTCCTTAAAAAAATTATTATTTACGCTTTGTGCGCATAAAGATTATAGCATCGTTAGTCATTTTTGTCAATAAGCATTCTCTCGGAAAAAGCATTTTCGGCAGAATGCACAAATCACCCTGCCGTTTTTTTGCAATAATGACAAGGTGATTTGTTATTAATTAATTAAGGTTGAATTTTGAATTCGTCAAAAGCGGGGAGAATATGTCCCTCATAATCGAAAAGACACTGGTTTGCCCACTCGTTTGCGGTGGATTTTCCCTCCTCGTGAATGTAAGCCTGCCCTGCCTCACTCGCCCAGCAGATGCCCTCGCCGGGAAGCCAAAGCGGCTCCCAGTAGAAGATTCCGCCAATGCCGTTTTCAGCGGCAAGAGAGAGGATAAGCCTGACAAAGCTTGCCTGACCATCGGGCGTCAGAGGATATTTGTCGGTAAAGCCGGGAATGACCGCCCGCTCGGCGTCGATGACCAACCGCTTTTCCTCGCCGTCAAGAGTATATGGCTTGTCGGTAAAGCCGTAGCCAAGCTCCATAATCATAATCTCCTTACCGAAGCGACGGCAGTCCCGAAGATTGTCAAACAGCTGGTCGGGTGTGCCGTGCCAATAAGGATAATATGATGCACCTATTACGTCGAAATCTATGCCGTGAGCCTCCATCTCGGAGAAAAATTCCTGATAGACCGCCTTATCGTTGCTTCGCTCAAGATGGAGGATAATTTTTGACCCCGGAGTTACCTCGCGACAGGCACGGCAGCCTGCGTCGATAAGACGGCAGAAGCTATCGTAATTTCCTCTTTTACCCTCGCTCTCAAGCTTACCTATCGGCCAGAGAATACCGTTGGTGATCTCGTTGCCCACCTGTATAAGATCGGGAGTCACTCCCTCTCTCACAGCGGTCTCAAGACATTCTTTAGTAAAATTATAGACCGCGTCGGTCATCTCGTCGATGCCGTAATTTATCCAGGCCTTCGGAATCATCTGCTTACCGGGATCAGCCCAGAAATCGCTGTAGTGAAGATCCATCAGCAATTTATATCCCTTGCTCATCGCAAGTCTGCCGAGGCGAACGTAGCTTTTCATATCGCAGCTGCCTGCAAGATATGGCACCCCGTCAGGACTTTTCGGATCGTTCCAGACGCGGATTCGCATATAATTCACGCCGTTTTCGGCAAAGGAGTCGAGAGGATCGATCTCCCTCTCACCGCGATAATATTTTGCACCGTTTTCAAGCTCCTCAAGATAAGTGGAGACGTCAATTCCGAGAATCATTGCTCGCCACCTCTGTGATCCTCAAATTTCGGCGGCTCGTTATCCTCGCCAAAATCCACCACACGCTTCTTCAGAGCACGGTAGCGGTATCTCGCCATCTCGTTGAGGCGGAGAACGTCCTCCTCACTACCCGAAAAGCTACAGCGAAGGCAGTAATACTCCTTTGCCTCGCCGTCGTAGAACATATCAATATCGATATCCCTCATAAAGCAGGAGGGACA
>JAZQDF010000107.1:0-1560 GCA_045546635.1 Eubacteriales bacterium | reverse complement strand
GCTCCGTAAAGGACGGCTTCCGCAAGGGAAGAGGTGCAGGTTCCGGCAACGGAAACACGGCCGGTAAGGGCCACAAGGGCCAGCACGCTCGCTCCGGCGGTGGCGTAAGACCCGGTTTTGAGGGAGGTCAGCTTCCTCTTTACAGAAAGCTTCCCAAGAGAGGTTTCAATAACTCTCGCTTTGGTAAGGCTTATGCTGTAGTAAACGTAGCATCTCTCAACAAATTCAACGACGGCGACGTGGTTGACTGTGTAGCTCTTCTTGCTCAGGGAATCATTAAAAACGCACTCGACGGCGTTAAGATTCTCGGCGAAGGCGAGCTCACCAAAAAACTCACTGTTAAGGCTGCAGTCTTCTCCGCCTCTGCTAAAGAGAAGATTGAGGCAGTAGGTGGAAAGACTGAGGTGGTATAATGCTTCAGACATTAAAAAATGCTTGGAGTACCAAGGAAATAAGATCCAAGATACTCTTTACACTTTTCATTCTCTTGCTTTACCGCATTGGTACGGTTATTCCCGTGCCCTTCGTAGAGGCTAACGGCTTTGCAAGCTCGCTCAACGGCACCATCCTCGAGTATATGAACGTTCTTTCGGGCGGCTCGATGGGTGCTATGACGCTCTTCGCTCTCGGCGTACAGCCCTACATCAACGCATCCATTATTCTTCAGCTTCTTGCAGTTGTATTCCCTAAGCTCGGCGAGCTTGGAAAGACTGATAAGAAGAAGATGAATCTCATCACCAGACTTGTTACCGTTGGTCTTGCTATCGTAACTGCGATCGGATACTACTTCCTTCTCAAGAACGGCAGCACCTCGGTTGATACCTTCCTCACCCACCGTGCAGCGGAGGGCGATATGGCTTGGTTCTACGGCATCGTTATCGTAGCCTGCTACACCGCAGGAGCATCTCTTGTAATGTGGCTCGCTGAGAGAATCAACGAGAAGGGTATTGGTAACGGTATCTCTATGATACTCTTTGCTAATATCGTTGCAGCAGTTCCTTCCTTCGTTATCAATCTGGTAACTCTCGTGGTTGATACCTACAGCTATCCCGAGAATGCTTGGGTATATGCACTCATTACAACCCTGTTCGCACTTGTGCTTATCGCATTCCTTCTCGCTCTTATCGGCTTCGTTATCTACGTTACCGGTTCTGAGAGAAGAATCCCCGTTCAGTACGCGAAGAAGGTTGTTGGCCGTAAGATGTACGGCGGTCAGAGCACACACCTTCCCATCAAGCTGAATATGACCGGCGTTATGCCTATCATCTTCGCTTCCTCTATCGTATCCTTCCTTCCCACCGTATTCCAGATTCTTGAGAGTGCAGGTGCGTACAAGGCAGATAGCGGCTGGGCAAAGTTTGCTGACATCATCGGTGCAAACGGCGTAGTTTATCCCATTATGCTCTTCATTCTTATCATTGCTTTTGCATACTTCTATACTCAGATCACCTTCGATCCTATCGAGGTTGCAAACAATCTTAAGAAGAACGGCGGTGCTATCCCCGGTATCAGACAGGGCAGACCTACCGCAGATCATATTAAGAAGATCCTTAATAAGAT
>JAZQDF010000106.1:0-2342 GCA_045546635.1 Eubacteriales bacterium | reverse complement strand
TGTACTGCAGCACCGCTGGAGCCGTTCTGAACGATGAAGCTAAGCTTACCTGTGCCGGGAACCGCAACCTTGATAGCACCTGCTGCCATCTTTACAGACTTGTTGTACTCAACGCCGTCATAAGTCTTTGTTCTGTTTCTGATCTCGGTGCCTGCTACGATGGTAAATTTGCCGTTGATAATATCGGTATCCTTCGTGCCTGCCTCAAGGTCGGAGATGTTAAGAGAATAGTTAACTCTTTCAAGATTTTCGGGAAGGATTTCCTTGCCGCATACATCACAAGCGTAGTCGCCGTTCTCGTCTGCACACTCGGAAACCGCCTTGCCGCAATAGGTACAGTCGTGGCTGCCCTCTGCAGCTACGTGCTCACCCATTTCGATGCCGCACACGTCACACTTGTGATCGGTGTCTGCGTCTGCACACTCGGAAACCGCCTTTCCGCAATAAGCACAGTCGTGGCTGCCCTCTGCTGCTGCGTGCTCACCCACATCGGTGCCGCACACGTCACACTTGTGATCGGTGTCTGCGTCTGCACACTCGGAGAGAGCCTCCTCACAAGCGTCACACTTGTGGTCGTTGTTCTCATCCTTATGCTCGCAAGGATCGTTAGGAGTGTCGTTTTTCTCAAGCTCTGCTTCACATTTGTCGCAGATGTAGTCGCCGTTGGCGTCTACGTGTTCGGTGCAAGGCTTGTTGATCAGGTCGCCAATCACAGGGATCTTGCTGATAACATCGCAAGAGGAAAGGACGAGGAGTGATACAACGAGCATTACTACCAAGAGAAGTGCCGTTCTTTTCATAATTTTTCTCCTTTTTTTGTTATATTGTAAATTTTGGTTTACAATCAATGAAAAATAGATGGTTGATCAGGGATTATGCACCCTGAGAGGTACCTGTGATCTCAAACTGAAGGTTAGTGAATTCAACTACCGTACCGCGGTTTGCGAACATACCAACGTACATATAGCCGCCATCCTTAGCAAAGAGGTCAAAGTCATAATGAGTTGTGGAAACGGTATTATCACCGCAGGTTACGGTAACGGTGACCGCCTGTCCTACACGCTCAATAGTCAAAGTGTAAACGTCGCCTACAGCAGGAAGAGCACCGAAGGCCACACCCTTCTTGAGAGTAGCGTTCTCCCTCCAGAACAGTGCGTTCGTGCTATCAGCCTCGCAGAGAAGGCCTGCGGTAAGGTAATTGGAGGTAATGGAGGAGTCCTTAACGGGAAGATATATATCGTCACGAAGCATAAGACCGAAGCCCGCCTGCTTTGTAGACGCGGTATAAACGATCGTTCCTGTTACGCTGATCCTGAAGTTCTTATCCGCCTCAACCTGAGTGAAGAGGAAGGCAAAGCCGTCTGCGGTGGAGGAGAACTTACCCTTATTGCTTCCGCTGTCAAGGTGCTGACCTACCCGGAAGACGCCGTCTGCAGTCTCGGTAGCGATATATCCGTTAGATGCACTTGTGGGCTCGCCGCCGGTGTCACCGAATGCGGTACCGTACCAGCCGTCGGTAATGGTGGTAAAGTGATCTACGGGAGTATAGCTCTCAAGGTCGGGAGCCTCGTAATCCGAGTATACATAATCGGGATTTACAACAAGGTCTGCCTCTGTGGGAGCTGCAATGTCAGCAAGAACGTACTTGCCGATTCCGTCAGCCTTCTTAAGCTCGGTAGCAAGGCTGTATGCGACGAACTTCGCACCGTAGATGTTAAGGTGAGTCTTATCAACCGATGCCCAGTTGGGAATTACGGTAGTGCCGTCGGTATCAAGCATACCAACTGTTACCGCGTGATAAAGCTTCGCCGAGTCAAAGCCCTTGGCAGAATACTCTGCCGCGGTGATGGCGGTAAGGTCCGCAACCACTACACCAAGCTCTGAACCCAGGTCACGAATAGCCTGTGCATAATTGCCCGTTGCGGTAATATGTCCCTCGCTGCCGCTGTAATCGTCATCAGTAGCTGCTCTGACGACAGGAGTGCAGAGAATGGGAGTTGCACCTGCATCCTGAGCAAGCTTGATATAATAGTTGTAGAGATAGTAGCCAAAGGAGGTCTCGTCCGTATAAGGCTTGGTTGCGTCGGTAAATCTGGTGGCGTCGTCGCTCTTTTCATCATTATGACCAAAGCCGATAATGAGGAAGTCGCCCGCCTTAATACCGCTCACAAGAGTCTGATAGTTTGCCTCGGAAATAAAGCTCTTCGAGCTTCTGCCGGAAAGGGCCAGGTTTACTACGGTCGCCTCGGGTGCAAGATAATTTGCAAGCTGGGTGCCATAGCCGTATCTGGGATAATAATAGCCGTCGCTGAATCCGCATACGGTGGAGTCGCCTACGATAT
>JAZQDF010000105.1:0-10091 GCA_045546635.1 Eubacteriales bacterium | reverse complement strand
CCTTGATCTGCAAAGAAAAATATTCGACTCGCTCGAATGCACCCGTAGAATAGGCGTTAGTCTTGACAACAATCTGTTTATGACACCGACGAAATCCGTTACCGCTATAATTGGCATAAAAATGTAAGCTTATAATTACATTTCGAGGTATTCGTAATGAAAATTACCGATTTTATAAAAAATAATATTCTTATTCTGGACGGTGGATTTGGCACTATGCTTCAGGAGATGGGGCATACGGCAGGCGAGCTGCCCGAGACGGTTAACCTCACTAACCCTGACGCTGTGACGAAAATTCACAGAGAGTATCTTGAGGCGGGCTCGAATCTGATATGCACCAACACCTTCGGTGCTAACAGCCTGAAATTTTCTCTCCCCGAGCTTGAGAATATCATCTCTCAGGCGGTGAATAATGCAAGGGAGGCCGTCCGCACCGCAAATAACAGGGGCGAAAAATGGATTGCCCTTGACGTCGGGCCCACCGGTAGAATGCTGAAGCCTCTCGGTGATCTTGATTTTGAGGAGGCGGTAGAGATCTTTGCCGCCACCGTAAGACTTGGCGTCAAATACGGCGTTGATCTTATTTTTATTGAAACGATGTCGGACAGCTACGAGACCAAGGCGGCACTTCTCGCGGCAAAGGAAAACTGCGACCTTCCCGTATTCGTGTCCAATGCATACGGCGAGGATGGCAAGCTTATGACGGGTGCAAGCCCCGCCGCAATGGTAGCTTTGCTTGAGGGAATGGGAGCCGACGCAATTGGTGTAAACTGCTCCTTCGGCCCCAATACGCTGATGCCGGTAATTTCCGAGTATCTTAAGTATTCCTCCGTTCCTGTGTTCTTTAAGCCTAATGCAGGGCTTCCATCGGTCGTGGATGGGGTAACCGTATACGACCTCTCGCCTGAGGAATTTGCCGATCGGCTTTGCGATGCGGCCTCTATGGGCGTTGGGATCCTCGGCGGATGCTGCGGAACAACGCCGAAGCATATTTCCGCCCTGAAGAATGCACTTCGTGGATGTAGCCATAAGGCTGTGGAGAAAAAGAGCTTTACTATGGCATCATCCTATACCCACGCCGTAATTTTTGGTGACTCACCAATACTTATAGGGGAGAGAATCAATCCTACCGGTAAGCCCAGATTCAAGGAGGCACTTCGCTCGGGTGATATTGACTATATTCTTCGCGAGGCTATTGCTGAGGAGGAGGCCGGTGCTCACGTCCTTGACGTAAACGTGGGACTTCCCGAGATAAACGAGAGCAAGCTTTTGCCCCTTGTTACCGAGCGACTGCAGGCGGTCGTAAGTCTGCCTCTTCAGATCGATACCGCCGATCCCGTTGCGATGGAGGCGGCTCTTCGTCGCTATAACGGTAAGGCTATGATCAATTCGGTTAACGGTAAGGCCGATAGTATGGCAAGCGTCCTTCCGCTTGTGAAAAAATACGGCGGTCTCGTGGTTTGCCTTACACTTGATGAGGGTGGGATTCCTGATAGTGCAGAGGGAAGATTTGCTATTGCAAGGAGAATTTATGATGAGGCTCTTAGCTATGGGATCAGCCCCCGCGACCTGATTTTTGATCCGCTGGCAATGACGGTCAGCACAAATAAAAATGCTGCCCGCGAGACCTTGCGTGCGGTTAAAATGATCCGCCGTGAGCTTGGTTGTCATACCTCGCTGGGTATATCCAACGTCTCCTTCGGCCTTCCTCGGCGTGAGCTTATCAACGCGACATTTCTCGGTATGGCCCTTGAGAGTGGTCTCGGTGCGGCAATAATTAATCCCCTTTGTCCCGAAATTATGGATATGTATCATTCATTTTTAGCTCTTTCGGGGCTTGATGGAGATTTTTTGGGATACATCTCCCACGTAAACGAGGCTCGACACAGTGAGGACGGCTTTGCCTGCGATCTTAAGACTGCTATAATAAAGGGACTTCGAGACGAAGCGGCAACCCTCACCCGCGATCTTTTAAAAAACGAGAGCCCTATCGAAATAATAAAGGGCTATATTGCTCCCGCACTTGATACCGTCGGTGTGGAATATGAGGCGAAGAGAATATATCTTCCGTCCTTGCTTATGAGTGCCGAGGCGGCTTCCTCTGCCTTCGAGGTAATAAGGGCGGCGTCTACGGTAGGAGCGAATAACGGGATCAAAATCGTTATTGCCACCGTAGAGGGTGATATTCACGATATCGGCAAGAATATTGTGAAGCTTATTCTTGAGAACTATGGCTTTGCTGTTACCGATCTCGGTAAAAACGTCTCGCCGCAGAAAATAGCCGACGAGGTCTCTCGCCTTGATGCAAATATCCTGGGCCTGAGTGCCTTGATGACAACCACACTCCCTGCGATGGAGAGGACGGTAAGGCTCGTAAGGGAGCGTGCACCCAAGTGTAAAATTATGGTCGGAGGTGCAGTTCTTAGCGAGGAATATGCAAGGAATATCGGTGCTGATTTCTACGGCAGAGATGCTATGGAAGCGGTAAGATATGCCGAAAGAGTCAAAAATGTAAACAAAACCTAACAAAAAGAGCTGTTCCGTGCCTTGATACAGAACAGCTCTCGTAATAATTACTGTGTATTTCTTAATTTGATAGGAGAAACGCCGTACATCTTCTTGAACTTGTAGGAGAAGTAGTTTCCGTCGTTAAAGCCACATTCGTATGCGATCTCGCTGATGGTCTTGTTAGGCTCGGTACGGATCATCTCCTCGGCACGTCTCAGACGGAGCAGAGTAACGTACTCGTTAAATCCAAGACCGGTACAGCTCTTGAAGGTTCTGGAAAGATGCTCGGGACTTATGGACTTCATCTTTGCAACCGTAGAAAGCTTTATATCGGTCATATAATTCGCCTTTATGTATCTCACGATGCTGTCGATAAGCTCGTTGCCCGTAGTCGCCTCCTCAAGACTTCCCGGATGACGCAGGATAAGATAAAACATCTCTGCAGTGTAGCAATAGAGCAGGGATTTGGTATACTCGTCGGGGTGGGTGTACTCGTATTCTATTCTGCGGAACAGCTCCTCAACGTTTTTTGCAATCTCTCGCGAACGGTAAAGGTATCTTGATTTTGAGATAGCCTCCTTAACGTCGGCAGGAATATAATCCTCGGTGAAGTTTATAAGAAGGCGGCTGTGACAGCTGGTGGTATAATTGGTACGGTGAATTATTCCCTCGGGAATGAAGATAAGATCACCCGCCTCTACGTCGAAGGAACGGTCGTCAATAAAATAACGGCAATTGCCATCCTTCATATAGTAAATTTCAAAGTGGGGATGATAATGCTGGGTGGACTCGCTGTAACGGCGGTCAATTGCCTTGCTGAAATAATAATTATCGATTTTACCGCTTATTTTCTGTTCCATACTGATCCTCAACTATCTGCCTAAGGCAAAAATAACTACGGATATAGTTTAGCACAAAATATCAAAAAAATCAAGGAATTTTATTAAAAATACTATATTTTTTAAGGTCAATAAGACATTATTGATATATAATTAAGAAGAAAGAGCATTTTCAGGGAGGTAGAACGAATGAAATATACCGATCACGGCGTCGAAAACATCAGGATTGCATATATCGGCGGTGGCTCACGCGGATGGGCGTGGAAGCTTATGAGCGATCTTGCGGTTGCGACCGACATCAGCGGCGAGGTCAATCTCTACGATATTGATTATGACGCCGCACACCGTAACGAGATAATCGGCAATAAATTTGCCAGCTGCCCCGGGGCAACGGCGAATTGGAAATATACCGCCAGAAGAAGCATTGGCGAGGCACTTTGCGGTGCGGATTTCGTTATCATCTCCATCCTTCCCGCCACCTTTGACGAGATGGACAGCGACGTTCATACACCCGAAAAATGCGGTATTTATCAGTCGGTTGGTGACACTACCGGCCCGGGTGGAATTATCCGCGGACTTCGTACTATACCGATGATCGAGGTTATTGCCAAGGCCATAAGGGAGCATTGTCCGAATGCCTGGGTTATTAATTATACCAATCCGATGGCACTCTGTATCAGGGCACTTTACGATACCTTCCCCGAAATAAAGGCCTTCGGCTGCTGTCACGAGGTGTTCGGCGTTCAGCGGCTTATTGCCAGAGCCATCAGCGAGGTGAGTGGCGAGGCCGCCCCTGACCGCAAGGATATAAAGACCAACGTTGTGGGTGTGAATCATTTCACCTGGATAACCGATGCAAGCTATCGTAACCTTGACGTGATGAGGATCTATGCCGACTTTGCCGATAAATACTACATAAGCGGTATTGAGAAGGAGCATCCCGACTCCACCTTTGAGGCTACACACCGAGTAAAGTTTGATCTTTTCAGACGATACGGCTGTATTGCCGCCGCAGGTGACAGACACCTTGCCGAATTTTGCGAGGGAGACCGCTATCTCAAGAGCAGGGAGCAGATCGCCGAATGGGGCTTTGCCCTTACTCCCGTAAGCTGGAGGAAGGAGGATCTTAAGCAAAGGCTTGAGAGGAGCGAGCGTCTTTGCAGCGGTGCAGAGGATGTTAAAATCGAGGAAACGGGTGAGGACGGTGTAAGGCAGATCAGAGCACTTCTTGGCCTTGAGGACTATATCACAAACGTAAATCTGCCTAACGTAGGTCAGATTTCCAATCTTCCTCTCGGTGTTGTAGTGGAAACCAATGCCGCCTTTCGTGACGATTCCGTGACTCCCCTGCTCGCAGGTGAGATACCCGAGGGTGTGCTTCAGCTTGTTTTCCGTCACGCTGATGCACAGACTACGCTGGCGAGAGCCGCAAGAGAGCGTGACCTTGACCTTGCCTTCACGGCGTTTGCGTGCGATCCTCTCGTTAATCTTGATATTGCAAGAGCGAGAGAGCTTTTTGATGAAATGGTGAATAATACTGCAGAATATCTTTCGGAGTATATAAAATGACAGAGATAAATAAAACCTTATACATACCGCTATACGGTAAAGCCTACGTCAGCAGCAGGGGAATTATCCTTGATGACAAGCGGGCGGAGGAAATATGGCAGAGTGCGGAGCTTAAGCTGTCAGGCAAAGCAAAATCCAAGTGGCTTGCCTATTATATGGGAATGCGGTCGCGGGTTTTTGACGAGTGGGTACGCCATAAGACAGGCGAGGGCGAGCATACCGTGATCCACGTGGGATGCGGTCTTGACAGCCGTTCTACAAGAGTCGGTCTTCCCTGTGGAATATGGTATGACGTGGATTTTCCATCGGTAATAGAGGAGCGTCGGCGTCATTTTGCCGAGAGCGAACGCTACAGAATGATCTGCGGCGATATCCGCGAGGATGAATGGCTTGATGCTATTTCCTGCGGCGACTCCTGCATTTTAATTATGGAGGGGGTAAGTATGTATCTTTCTCCCGACGAGCTTTCTTCATTTCTCGGCAGGATTGCAGAGAAATTTGGCAAGGTGTCCTTGCTGATGGACTGCTACACCACCTTTGCGGCCAGAGCATCAAAATATAAGAACCCCATAAATGACGTAGGCGTCAGGTCGGTTTTTGGAATTGACGATCCCCGCAGCCTTGAAAACGGCGGTTTCAGATATATCAGAGAGCATAATATGACGCCCGATTATCTTATAGACGAGCTTTCCGGTATGGAGAGGACGGTCTTTTGCAAGGTTTACGGCGGAAGAATGTCAAAAAGACTGTACAGATTATACGAATATGAAAAATAAAAAAATACAGAATGGAGCTATCATCCATTCTGTATTTTTCGTAAATAACCGGGATTGAAAAAGGGGTAACCGTAAAATTACCCCTTTTAATATTACTTTTTTGCAATAACGTTCTCGGTCTCGCAATCGAAGAGATATGCGTTGGAATAAGGAACCGAGAAGGTGATCGTAGTGTCAAGCTTGGGTGTATCGTGGGGATCAACCTTGAGAATAAGGCTGTCTGATCCGACGCTGACGTAAACGTTGGTGTTGTCGCCGAGAAGCTCGGTAAGGTCAACGGTAGCCTCGAATACGTAGGAATCGGGCTGTGCACCGAGAAGGATACCCTCGGGACGGAAGCCAAGTGCGACCTCCTTGCCCTCAAGACCTGCTGCGGTAGAGTCCGAAAGAACGTGAGAAAGCTCAACGCGACTGCCGAGGACGTTAATAGCACCTCCGCTTGTGACAGAGCGAACGAAGTTCATAGGAGGCTCACCGATGAAGCCTGCAACGAACATATTAACGGGGTTGAAGTAAAGCTCGTAGGGAGTACCAACCTGCTGGATATATCCGTCTTTCATAACGACGATCCTGTCAGCCATAGTCATAGCCTCGGTCTGATCGTGGGTTACGTAAATGGTAGTGGAGCCAACCTTCCTGTGAATATCGGTAATCTCGGAACGCATCGTAACTCTCTGCTTGGCGTCAAGGTTAGAGAGGGGTTCGTCCATAAGGAATACGCCAACCTTACGAATGATGGCACGTCCTACGGCAACACGCTGACGCTGACCGCCCGAAAGTGCTCTCGGCTTTCTGTCCAGGTAGTCGGTAAGGCCGAGAATTCTTGCAATATTCGTAACCTTTTCCTCGATAACTTCATCGTCAACGCCCTGAAGGGTAAGGCCAAAGGCAAGGTTATCATAAACAGACATATGAGGATAGAGAGCATAGCTCTGGAATACCATCGCGATCTCACGCTCTCTGGGGCCCATCTCGTTGGCACGGACGCCGTCGATAAGGAAATCGCCCTTACTGATATTTTCCAGGCCTGCGATCATACGCAGGGTAGTGGACTTTCCACATCCCGACGGGCCTACAAGACAGATAAACTCGCCCTGCTCGATCTCCAGGTTGAAATCGTGTACGGCGTGGAATCCGTTGGGATAGATTTTGTTAATTCCTTGTAATGAAAGATATGCCATGTTTAATCATTCCTTTCAGGTTGATTAATTTCGTTTATTTTTTTGCGTAGGAAGGATACCGCGTATCCTATATCATCGCCCGTCGTACCCTCAAGGACGAGGATGGCGTCGGGGTTGTGCTCGTAAATTTTTCTCAGTATGAGGTCATAATCAAGTATGCCCTTGCCGACACCGCACTGTATAAGCTTGCTCTCGCCGACGGTAAAATCCTTGATATGAAAGAGAAGTATCTGATCGCCGAAGAGCGAAAGCCCTCGGTCGAGTATATCATAAGCGTCGGTATAGTTTGATATATCAAGGTAGTTGTAAAGGTCGAAGATAACGCGGATGTTATTCCGCCCGATACGGTCGATGGCCAGACGAAGCCTCTCGGGTGTGTGACACACGTGGCCGAAGGCACCCTCCATACCGATATATTTTCCCTGTGATGCGGCATAATCCGCAAGCTCGCCAAAGCATTCTACAACACGGTCGAGGGCCTCGTCAGAGTGATTCATCGGATGGTATATCCAGGGATCGCCGTTATATGAGCCCGTTTCCGAGCCGACTACCTCACATCCGATGCTGCTCGCCACACGAAGATAATCCTTGAATATCGCGATACCGCGGCTTATCTTCTCGCCGTTTGGATGTACGGGGTTGAAATATGCACCGATAAGAGGGATCTCAAGGCCACGGTCGGTGAATGCACGTCCGATCATTTCGGCACGCCCGTCGGTAATGAAGCCGCTCTCGTATTTTACGTCCTCGGTGCACTTGTATGCAACCAGCTGAACGCCCTCAAGTCCTGCGTTGATCACCGCATCGGCAACCCGTCCCTCACCCTTACAGCCGAGATCGTGGGCACGAATCATTAATTTCATATGCCTAACCTCTCGTCCTCAGTATCTCGGTGTAGCATAATACGAAGGGAGCAACGCCCTTTGCATCATTCTCAACGATAGGCTCGGAGATATAGTATTCGTAGGAGCCGTCGCGACGGAGATTGTTCTCGGGACCAAGGCCTGCCACAAGACAGATGCCGCCGAGATTAAGCTCACCCGCGTCGCTTACCTTAAGATATCTCTCGCAGATACCGTCGAAGGTTGCCTTACCAAGCGAGGCGTATTTTTTATCAATAACCCTAAGCCTTGCACCCTTCAGCATAGCGTAGGCTATCATACTGGAGCCGCTGGTCTCAAGATAATTGCCCTCGCGGTCAGGCTGATCCACTACCTGCCAATAGAGTCCGCTGTCGTGACGAAAGGCGGTGATGCTGTCGATAAGATGACTGAAGATGCGACCAAGTCGCTCTTTTGCCTCACGCTCACCGACGATCTCGATTATGTCGACGAGTGCAACGGTAAACCAGCCGATAGAACGGAGCCAGAAATTGCGTGAAAGTCCGCTTTCCTTATCCGCCCAGAATATAGATTTGGAGCAGTCAAGACCGTGATAATAGAGTCCTGTGCTCTTGTCTTGCATATATTTGTTTACATTTTCGATCTGATTCAGCATATCAGAGTAGTCCTCGCCACCGTATTCTCTTGAATAAAGGGCACTGAAGACCTGAGCCATATATATGCCGTCAAGCCAGATCTGATGGGGATAAATAAGCTTGTGCCAGAAGTTGCCCGTGTTGGTTCGGGGCTGGGTGTCAAGCTGTGCCTTCTGCTTATCGATAGCAAGGCGGTATTTTTTCTTGCCCGTCCTGCGATAAAGCTCGAACAGCACGCGTCCCTCGTTTATATCGTCAAGATTATACTTTTCGATATCATATCCGAGAATGCTGCCGTCCTCAGCTACGTAGTAGTCGATAAAGCTCTCGGCAAATTTAAAATACTTGTCATCACCCGAGATCTCGCTCATCTGTATCAGCGAGGTGATCATACAGCCGTCAATATAGTTCCAATGCGGCTTCTTCCCCTGCCTTATGCTCTCGATATTCCATATAGGAAGGTCGGGCGTGGACTCGGTGATAAGTCGGTCAATGTATCTGTCAATATTTATGTAGGCGTTATTGTCCTGCATAATCTCATCCCCTGAAATTTATTTTCTGATAAGCTCACCAATATGGTCGATGACAAGCTCGTCGCCGATAGCACCCTTGACGGTAACGTCCTTGATAACAAGCCGTCTGACGTTGTCAAAGTACATTCCTACGCGACAGAATTCCTCCATAAACTCACGCATAGCAGGGCGTGAGGGCTTAGCATCGTCGGAGAAGGTGAAGAGAATATTCTCAACGGTGATCTCATCGATGGGACGCTCGGGCAGGCCGTCGCAATAGCAGGCCGCCGCCTCGCAGTCGAGACAGGTCATATTTCTGAAGGTAAAGCTGCCGAGATAGGGAGTACGCTCGTCAATAGGCAGCTCCTTTCTCGACCAGACGTACTCAGAGTTTCTGTCAGGATCGCAGCAGTTGTACCACATATTGATAACGATGGGGGTAATAACACCCTCCATCCTGATATTCTCAAATACTACGCCGTCGATCACGGCATCCTTACCGCGTCCGCGACGAGTCTTGATACGCAGACCTCTGTCGGTCTGTCTGAAAACGCAACGGTGAACCGTAAGGTTGGTGACGCCGCCGGCCATCTCGCTGCCGAGGGTGACCGCCCCGTGACCGAATTCCATAAGGCAGTTGCGTATGGTGTGAAGGTTGGCAGGCGTTTTATACTTCCTGCCGATGTCTATCTTTCCTGATTTGATGGCGATGCAGTCGTCACCAACGCTGAAGCGACAGCCGATAATGTCAACAACGTCGCAGGCCTCGGGATCGATGGCATCGGTGTTGGGGCTGTCCTTGGGGGCGGAGATAAACATATCGAGAAATTTTACGTTCCTTGAGAAGAAGGGATGCATCTGCCAGCTTGCCGCATCGCAGGCGTGAATGCCGTGTATGCGGACTTCGTCACAGCGGTTGAAGAACATAAGCCTCGGTCTGCCGAAGGGCTGAGACTTAACGTCGATCCACCAGCCGCCAACAGGTGCGTTGCCGTCCACGATGCCGCGTCCGACAATGGTAATATCCTCGGCGTGCTCGGCGAAGATAAGTGCCTGGTGCATAGGAACAGCATTGCCCTCCCATACGCCGAACATATGCTCGCCGCCGGTCACCATATCGATGGCGGTGCCGGGAATAACGGGGTATTTTGATCTGTCGGGCGAGCCCAGCAGCCTTGCACCCTCGGGAATTTCAAGAGTAATATGACTCTTTAAGCAAAGAGGGGATA
>JAZQDF010000104.1:0-7019 GCA_045546635.1 Eubacteriales bacterium | reverse complement strand
ACTCTTTGTTATATAGAAAAGGACGGTGCATATCTTATGATACACCGTATCAAGAAGAAAAATGATATGAATAAGGACAAGTGGCTTGGAGTCGGCGGCAAGCTTGAGGAGGGCGAGAGCCCCTTCGACTGTGCGAGGCGTGAAATAAAAGAGGAGACCGGACTTACGGTAGACAGGCTTCGCTATCACGGAATAATTACCTTCGTATCCGACCTTTACGGAACCGAATATATGCACCTGTTCTCTGCTACCGAATACGAGGGCGAGATAAACTACGACTGCGACGAGGGACGGCTCGAGTGGGTGAAGAAGGAGGAGATTTCTTCCCTGCCTATCTGGGAGGGAGACAAAATTTTCTTCAAGCTTATGGAGAGTGAGGAGAAGTTCTTCTCGCTTACCCTTCGTTACGAGGGCGACAGGCTTGCTTCTCACACGCTGGAGTTTTAGCATAATAAAAACGGAAAACATCATTGTGTTTTCCGTTTTTATTTTCAGTTTTTTAACAGCCTGATTCTTTCCTTATAATCGGGAAGCACGCTTGCAACTACCTTATAAAAGGCGGGCGAATGATTCATCTCAATAAGGTGGGCAAGCTCGTGAACGACAACGTAATCAATAGCCTCCTCGGGATAAAGCATAAGACGGTACGAGAATGAGATATTGCCCTTTGACGAGCAGGAGCCAAATCTGGTCTTGGCACTTGTAATAGTAATTCTGCCATATTTTAAACCCATAATATTTGCAAAATACTCTACCTTGCGTGGAAGCAGCTCCTTCGCCCGTTTTTTCAGCTCGGCAATTCGTTCCTCGGTAAGGGGGCCCTGCCTTTTGCTGATCTCCTCCTGCCGCACAAGGTGCTTCATTATCCAGTCGAGGTGTGAATTGACCACGCTATCTATTCTGGCATCAGAGGTGCCGTAGGGTGCCTTTACGGTTACTCTGCCATCCTTGACGCCGATGGATATGGTTTTTCTCTTTGAAAAGACTACCCTGTATTCCATAAAGCTCCTCCCGATGAATAATAAATATATTGTATCACAAGAAAAGGAAAAAGTAAAGAAAATTATTCATCGTGAAGATAACAATTTGAGTTAAACTGCTTTCTTCCCCTGCTCCGTCCCACGAACACGCCGTCGGGCAAGGCGTACTGAAAATACGGCAGAGCGTAGTCGACGGGACGGTCGGTATATCCGTCTATATCCCGGTAGACGAATTCGGCGTCGGTAACGTATATCTCCTTTGGGAAGGAGCGGTCGGGGACGGAGATAAGCGATACGTCGATCAGGCTCTCTGCGGGGCAATCGGGACAGGCAACAGCCTTCGTCAGAGAGTCGTATTTACACAAAATATGCCTCGTGCACTCCACGCTCGGTGAATTTTCCTGGGTAAAGTAGCCGTACTCCTCTCTGTTTCCTCTCGGATCGTAAAGGCATCTGTCTGTATATAGGCCGCCCGAATCCCTGCAATAAGGCAAACGGTAAAGTCCGTCGGTAGAAAACTGCTTTACATCCCCCCCTGACAGAATGGGGCTATGAATAAGAGTCATAACCTCGTCCCAGATTTCAAGATGACTCTTGGATAGTCCCGAGACAGCCCTGCCGCCACCGTCGTATCCGCACCAGATACCTGCGGTATAATAGGGAGTGTAGCCGATAAAGCTTTTGTCAAGGCTGCCGCCCGAGGTTCCCGTCTTGCCAGCGGTATTTACCCTGTTCTTCAGGGTGAGCCTTGATGCCGTTCCGTCCTCGGTGACGGTCATAAGAAGCTGCGTCATTATCCTCGCCGTGGTGCTTTTGAATATCCGCTTCTCCTCCTGCTTCTTATCTATAATAAGACTGCCGTTATAGTCGAGAAGCCTGATATAGCTTACCGCCTCACGCCACATTCCGTCACCCGCAAGAGTGCTGTAGCCCTCGGTAAGTCTGCGTAGTGACACACCGCGACCAAGCTGGCCGAGTGCCATAGGTGCGACCGCTATATCGGAAAGGCTGCCCTCCCTCTCTATCAGGGTATCGAAATGAAAATCATCCCGCAGCGATCGGAATATCCTCTCGGGCGTTCTGATCCCGCACAGTCTTACCGCAACGGTATTCTTTGAGCTTCTTACTGCATCCTTTACCGTAGTAAGTCCGTCGTAGACGTCGGGTGAGTTTCGCGGATATTCACGGTATTCACCCTCATTTTCAATAAAGCTTACGGGCACGTCGTCAAATACGGTTGCCCAATTTATCCGTCCCTCATCTATAAGGGGGGCGTAAAGAGCTATGGGCTTCAGCGTCGAGCCGGGGACGTGAGGAATGAGTGCGTGGTTAAGGAGGCGGTTTCCGCTTTTTCTTCCCACCCTGCCAACTATTCCAACAAGATAGCCGCTGTCCGAATCGGTGAGTGCCATAGCGTAATTCAAGCCGTCCTTCGTTTCGGAGGGGAGGTTACCCGGGTTCTCAAAATATCCCTCAAGAATGCCCTGCACCGCAGGGTTCATCGTGGTATATACCTTATAGCCTCCGCCAAGCAGCATCATTCTGGCGGCAGAGTGGGAGAGGTCGTATTTTGCCGCAAGATCAACCGTCACGTCATCTATTACCGTCTCTACAAACCAGGAGTCAAGCCTGTCCTCCCTGCTCTCCCTTTCTATGACCGAAAGAGGAGATGCCACCGCCCTCTCGTACTCGCTGTCGCTTATAACGCCGTCGGTATGCATAACAGATAGAACGATATCCCTCTTTCTTTTACAGGCGGCGGGGTTCATATAGGGGTTATAGGCTGTGGGGGCGTTGGTAATGCCAATCAGCATCGCCGCCTCCTCGGGCAAAAGCTCCTTCGGCTCCTTACCGAAATAGGCACGGGAGGCTGCTCCGACGCCGTAAATATTATCGCTCATCGGTATGACGTTCAGATACACCTCAAGTATTTCATCCTTCGTATACTTCCGCTCGATGTGAATGGCTCGGATGATCTCCTCAAGCTTTCTCTTAAGGCTTAACTGATTGTCGCCGCTGATATTCTTCACCACCTGCTGGGTAATCGTTGATGCACCGAAGACCTTTTCCCTTCTGAATAAATAATTGACCGCCGCCATCAGCGTACGCTTTATATCAATTCCGCTATGCTCGTAGAAGATCTTATCCTCTACGGATATGATTCCCGCCTTCAGATTTTCACCTATCTCATCGGTGGAATAATACAGCTTTCTCATTCCGCCGCTTATCTCTATGGCAACAGGCCTGTATTCCTCGCCCGCCTCACCGCCGTTATAATAGAAGGTTGTGGACTGATATCCTGCTGCACTCTCAAAAAGCCTCTCGTCTGCCTCGAAATTAATTCCTCTGTATACATAAATTACAAGCAGGCTGAAGACTATTGCCACGAGAGATGATATAACGAAAATGAGCGTAGCCAGCCTTTTTATTTTTCTGTGCGATCCCCTCATAAAAATACTCCTTAAATATAAAAAGCCCCGTATGACCTTTTAGGTAATCTTGTCACACGGGGAATTTTTTATTTTGTATTTTTATTGGCAATTAAGGAAATCAATAGATAACGCGATTAAGGAACAGGCCGTCTGCAGGTGCGGTCATACCCGCACGGGATCTGTCGCGTGAGGATATGATATTAGGAATCTCCTCGGGAGAAATTCTGCCGAAGGCAACCTCAGAAAGCGTGCCCACGATAATGCGAACCATATTGTATAAAAAGCCGTCTGCAGAAATGCGGATCTCAATAAGATCGCCCGAACGCTCTACCGAGAGGGAATATATCTCGCGAACGGTGTCCCCAACGTCCGAGCCCTCCGACATAAAGGCCGAGAAATCGTATCTGCCGATAAAATGCTTCGCCGCCTCTCTCATAAGCGAGAGGCCGCCCTCACTTACGGGCCTTGATAAAAACCAGGCCCTGCCGTATTCGAAGGGATCGTAAATCGGTCTGTTGATGATGCGGTAGAGATACTCCTTCTCGCGAACGTCATAACGCGGGTGAAAGGCGTCGTCGCACTCCTCTGCATAAAACAGGGACAAATCCGCAGGCAGAAAGCGTGCAACCGCAATAGGAAGCTTGTCCGCGGGGATAGTTCCGCCCTCACACTCAACCGTCAGGCAAAACTCGTTTGCGTGGACGCCCGCATCGGTGCGGCTGCAGCCCGTAACCCGACAAGGAAGGCCGAATGCCAAATTAAGTGCGGCGTTAAGCTCACCCTGGACGGTGCGAAGCCCGGGCTGTACCTGAAAGCCGTGAAAGGCGGTGCCAAGATATTTTATCTTTGCAAAATATTTCATAAAGTCACCTTATACCCTAAAGAAAAGAATATCGTAAAGCATACCGAAGGAGGTGAAATTATAGGGAATGACGGTAAGACAGATAAGTCCGCCGAGAAGGAGCAGGAATACTCCCATAAAGACGAAATCAAGGCCGCGATACTCAAGCTTTACAAGCTTGGTTCTGTTCTTATCCCCTCTGTAGCAGCGACATTCCATAGCCGTAGCAAGCTCCTCTGCCCTCTTGAACGAGGAAACGAAGAGGGGGACGAGGAGAGGGATAAGTGCCTTGGCACGCTGGGCAAGGCTGCCCGTGGTAAAATCGGCACCGCGTGACTTCTGTGCGTTCATAATCTTCTCGGTCTCCTCCACAAGCGTGGGAATAAACCTGAGTGCAATAGACATCATCATCGCGAAGGTATGAACGGGCAGCTTTACCACCTTAAGAGGTGAGAGAAGCGACTCAAGACCGTCGGTCAGCGAAATGGGAGAGGTGGTATAGGTCAGAAGAATACTGCTGCCTACGATGAGAATAATGACTCTGAGAGCCATCATAACCGCCCTGGCAATGCCTTCGGTATAAATGCTGATTATCCAGAAGGAAAGAAGCGGCTCGCCCGCACCCTTCGTCATAAGGATATTCAGAATAGCGGTGAAGATGAGAATAAAGACGATAGGCTTGATGCTCTTCAGAATGACCTTGAAGGATATGCGGCTGATGGCAATGAGTATTACCGTAGTCGCGAGAAGGAGCAGGAAGCTTACGGGATTATTAGCAACGAATACCGCAACGATAAAGAGGGTTGCGAGAATTATCTTCGTCCTGGGATCAAGCCTGTGTATCAGCGATCTGCCCGGGAAGAATTGGCCGAGGGTAATATCAGAGATCATTTTCTACCCTCCTTTACGTAGTCGAGAATTGCCGCCTTCACGCCCTTGACGGTATAAAGCTCACCCGTAAGGTTGATTCCGCGGCTTCGAAGCTCTGCCGCAACGCGAGAGATCATAGGCACGTCGAGTCCGACAGAGATAAGATCGTCGGCACAAGAGAATATCTCTTTCACGGTTCCCGTACGATAAACCTTGGCAGAATTCATAACGACCACGTTATCGCAGTAGTGTGCCATATCCTCCATAGAGTGACTGACGAGGATAACCGACGCGTTCATACGGTCGGCGTACTCACGAAGGCTGCCGAGGATCTCACGTCTGCCCCTGGGATCAAGGCCTGCCGCAGGCTCGTCAAGAACCAGCACGTCGGGACGCATAGCAATGATGCCCGCGATGGCAACGCGACGCTTCTGTCCGCCTGACAGCTCGAAGGGGGATTTATCAAGCAGCTCTGCCGACACGCCCGCAAAGCTTGCCGCCTCCACAACCCTCTCCTCAATCTCCTCATCCGAGAGGCCGAGATTACGGGGGCCGAAGCCGATATCCGCCCTGACGGTCTCGTCAAAGAGCTGATACTCGGGATACTGCATTACAAGGCCGACTCTGAAGCGAATCTTAGATATTTCCTTGGGATTCTCCCATATATCGCGGCCGTCAAGATATACCCTTCCCGAGGTGGGCTTCAGAAGTCCGTTAAGGAGCCCCACCAGAGTAGATTTGCCCGAGCCGGTGTGACCGATAAGGCCTGTTATTTTGCCCTTCTCAAAGGAGACGGTGACGTTGTCAAGTGCCACCTTCTCGAAGGGGGTTCCCTTTCCGTAGACGTAGGAAAGGCTTTCAATTTTGAGAATTTCGTTCATTTTATATACTTTCCTTCTACGAAAGAAATTTGTAAAGTGTTTCGATACACTCGTTTTCGGTAAGCGAATCACCGACAATATCAAGCCCCGCCCTGCGAAGCTCGAGAATAAGCTCGTTGCCCTGAGGTGCATCAAGTCCCATACTTCGAAGGAGATCCACCTGTGCGAAGACCTCTCTCGGCGTGCCGTCAAGGGCAATTCTGCCATCGTTGATAACGATAACGCGGTCGGCACGAGCTGCCTCCTCCATATAGTGAGTAATATTGATAACGGTGATCTGCTCGTCGCGGTTAAGACGCTCCATAATATCAACCACCTCGTGTCTGCCCTGCGGATCGAGCATTGCGGTAGACTCGTCAAAGATGATTACCTGAGGCCGCATAGCAATAATGCCTGCGATAGCCACACGCTGCTTCTGTCCTCCCGAGAGCTTATGTGGGGCGTGGCGGGCGTATTCGGTCATACCGACCAGCTGAAGCGAGGAATCTACGCGACGGCGGATCTCCTCCCTTTCAAGCCCCAGGTTCTCCGGGCCGAAGGCAACGTCCTCCTCTACCACCGTAGCGACGAGCTGATTATCGGGGTTCTGGAAGACCATACCGATCTTGCGGCGTACGTCGAACATATCGTCCTCGCTGAAATCCTCGGCGGTTATGTCGGTGCCGTCAATATATATCTTGCCCACGGTGGGGGTGAGTATCATATTAAGAAGCTTCGCCAGGGTGGATTTACCCGAGCCGTTGTGACCGAGGATGGCCACGTATTCGCCACGCTCGATGCCTATGCTTACGCCGCTGAGGGCGGGAATCTCGGATGAGGCGTCGTCGCCGTCGTCATAGGTAAAGCCGAGATTTTCTGTTCTTAAATAATAATCCTTCATTATTTTTCCTTACGTTATTTTTTAAAGGTGACGCGGACGCTGGAGCCGCACGGAAGTGCAAGACCGCTGTTGCCAACGGGGAGTCCAAGCTCGTCTGCCTCGGAATATCCCCCTCTTTTTGATAAAAGTCGTACC
>JAZQDF010000103.1:0-4143 GCA_045546635.1 Eubacteriales bacterium | reverse complement strand
TGCCAAGCTTCTTCTCAACCTCAAGCTCGACGGGAAGGCCGTGTGTATCCCAGCCCGCCTTACGAAGAACGCGTCTGCCCTTCATAGTGTGGTATCTGGGGATCATATCCTTGATTACTCTGGTAAGAACGTGACCGATGTGAGGCTTGCCGTTTGCGGTAGGGGGGCCGTCGAAGAAGGTGTAATTCTCACCCTCCTTGCGACTCTCGATAGACTTCTCGAAAACGCCGCACTCCTCCCAGAATTTTCTCGTTTGCTTTTCTCTCTCAACGAAATTCAGGTTCGTTGACACCTTCTCGTAGATTTCCATAACGTTTATCTCCAATTAAATTTAATTACAAAAAGAAAATCCCGACGGCAAAGGCCATCGGGACGAATAAATCGCGGTACCACCCAAAATTCGCAGGAATATCCTGCATCTCTGATGCCTTAACGCGGCGTACGGCAGAGGCTACTGTGATTTTCGCGTCTGCAACTCGGGAGTGATCTTCGCCGTGGGGTACTTACCTGCGGCTCGCACCGACCGCCGCTTCTCTGCACGCTTTCACCAACGCTACTGTCTCCGTCACAGTTATTACCTAATTATTATAGATTATTATTTTTAAAATGTCAATAGATATAAAAAATATTTTCTTGACATAGGGGTCAAGGGGTGATATACTTTAAGAAAAAGGAGGCGGATTATGCTGGATGAAAAGAAAATCAAGGAAGAACTGAATAATCTCGGCCTGCCGCCGATAGAAATACACTTTTACGAGTGTACCGACTCCACCAACACGAGAGCGAAGGAGTATGCAAGGGCTAACAGCGGCAAGCGTAGTACAATCGTCTTTATTGCAAACGAGCAGACAGCAGGACGCGGACGGCGTGGAAGAAGCTTCGTTTCCCGCGGCGGTGCGGGTATATATATGAGTATACTTACCTACCCCTGTAAGCGAGGTTCGGACGCAACGGCCGCTACCGCCGGGGCTGCGGTTTCGCTTTCCCGTGCCATAGAGTCGCTTTGCGACTGCGAGGTCAAAATCAAATGGGTGAACGATATTTACCTCGGTGGCAAAAAGCTCGCGGGAATTTTGACCGAGGGAGAGATGGACGAGGAGGGTAAAATCGCCTATCAGATAGTTGGAATGGGAATAAATGTTTACAAAAACGCCATTTCCGACGAGATTTCTTCTATTGCTACCTCTCTTGAAGACGAGCTTGGTACCACGCCCGACAGGTCGGCTCTCGCCGCAAAAATAATCGCGGAGCTGCTCGGCGACGGTGTCGATCACTATAAAGAATACAAGTCACGCTCGCTCGTCATAGGAAAAACCGTTACCGTACTTAAGCCCACCGAGAGCTACGAGGCGAGGGTTATTGATATAAATCCCGATTTCTCCCTCACCGTAGAGCGTGGCGGACGGAGAGAAAGACTCTTTACCGGAGAAATCAGCCTGAGGGTGAATGAAAAACAGTAAATTCTGAAGGATAAAACGGTTTGAATTCAAGCCGAGAGATAACAAAAACCGACCTAACAGCCTTGCGTAACGTGGCAACTTGCTGATAAGTCGGTTTTTTTATATTTTCTTTGCTTTTTCTATTACAACACTTACCTTTTCAATGCCGTAGTGCTTGAAAAGTCTTATATCCTCCTTCGTAATACGCTCGCCGCTCATAACGATGGGGACGGCAGGTGGGCAGGATACCGAGGTGGCGGCACAGATACGGCCCAGCGAATTTTTCGCAAGAATCTCTCTGCCGGGAGCAAAGGTGGCCTCTCGTATAGTCATAGCCATCTCGTGCTTCATCGGTGGGACGTATATGGGCTTGCCTATACGCCTCTCTCCCTCATAGGAGGACAAGGCCGCAACCAAGCCCTCAAGCTCTTCATCGGTGTTCTCGGGTGTGAGCATAAGGACGGTGTACTCCGAGTCGGAATATTCCGGCTCGATGCCGCAGGCACGCAGGTGGGATGCAATTTCGCAGCCCACTCTTAAGGTGATCTTAAAGGGCTCGCTCCTTAATCTGTTCATAGGAAAATCGTCGCCGTTAAGCTCATAGCCAAGAGCCCTGATTCTGTCCTTCAGCTCCTCCACTTTAGCAGCGAAGGCAGAGATCCTATCGGCATAGCCCTCAGCAAGCCTCTTGTTGCAGAGATCGAGAGAGGCAAGAATCAGATAGGACGGACTGGTAGAGGCGAAAAGCGACAATGCCGCCCTTGCCCTCTCGGCAAGCTTTGGATGATCCTTCGATATATGAAGATATGCACCGCCCGTAAGCACGGGCAGAGTCTTGTGTGCCGAGTCCACGCACATCGCCGCACCCAGCGATATGGGATGAAGATCCTCGGGCAGAAATCTGAGATAAGCACCGTGGGCGTTATCCACGATAAGCGGGATCTTATAATGGCGGCAGGTCGATGCCAGCGAACGGATACTCAGCATATTGCCAAGATAGTCCGGCGATGTAACGTATACCGCATCGGGAATCCTTCTTATACACTCTACGCCGCTCTGAATATCGCGGGATGAGACGCTGCACTCGCAAAGATGCTCCTGCTGATTATGCTGTAGCCATACCACGTCAATATCAAGCAGAGCCGCCGCACGAATAAAGGCTGCGTGAGCATTCCTTCCCGCAAAAATCAGGGGACGTCCCTCTGTTTTTTTGTTTGCGATAACAATGGCAAGCATAGCCTTTATGGCAAGAGTCGAGCCCTCGGTGGAATAGAAGCTGTGAGCCGTACCGTAAAGCGAGGTAAGGTTTTTCTCGCTCTCCTCAATGATCCCCTGGGCAGAATAGAGCACGTCCGCCCCCTTGACCTCGGTTATATCGTAGCTCTCGCAGCCAAGCTGACACACGCCCTTATGTCCAGGCATATGAAGTCGGGTGACGCCGCTGTCGGCATACTCCTTTACAAAATCAAAAATTGGTGTTGTCATAGCTCTCCTTTATATAGACCGTTCAGATTCAGGCGAGAGTCGCCGCTTGTGACCGAAGCCGTAGTTACCTACAGCGAGAGTTTAGCAAACGGCGATAAAATACATTTGATCCCGTCAAATATGATCGGTCTCGGCAATATTCAGCATAACGGCACACTCTATACGCTTCTTGAACAGCTCGCAGCCGTACTTATATACTCCGCCGATAGAGCCGGTTGCGTGATAGGAATTTGCGGCACAACCGCCCGAGCAGTAAAGACGTGCCCAGCAATCCTTACATTCCTCGCGGGCATAGGCGTTGCAGGAGCGGAACTCGTCCTGCACGTCGGTGTTCTTCACACCGTTCCATATATCACCGAGGCTGTACTTCTCGTCGCCAACGAACTGGTGGCAGGGGAAAAGCTCGCCCCAGGGGGTGACCGCCATATACTCGGTACCCGAGCCACAGCCGGTAATACGCTTATAGATGCAGGGGCCGTGCTTCAGATCGATCATATAGTGATAGAAGGTGAAGGGACGTCCCTCCTTTTTTCTCTTTATCATCTCGCGGGCGAGTATCTCATACTGCTCGAAGAGGATGGGAAGATCCTCGTCGGTCAGGGCGTAGGGATCTCCGGGAGGGCATACCACGGGCTCCATCGAAAGCTCGGTAAAGCCGAGATCGGCCATATGAAGAATATCGTTGGTAAAGTCGATATTATTATGTGTATAGGTGCCGCGGACGTAGTAGCCCTTGCCTCCGCGACTCTCAACGAGTCTCTTGAAATTAGGCACGATGGTATCGTAGCTTCCCTTACCGGTATAATCAACGCGGAAGCGGTCGTTTACCTCCTTACGTCCGTCAAGCGAGAGAACCACGTTGTGACACTCCCTGTTAAGAAAATCTATCATCTCGTCGGTAAGAACCATACCGTTGGTGGTATAGGTGAAGCGGAAGTTCTTACCACGCTCGCCCTCCACCGACCTTGCATACTCCACAAGACGCTTCACAACGTCGAAGTTAAGCGATGGCTCGCCGCCGAAGAAGTCTACCTCAAGATTACGTCTGGTGCCCGAGTTCTCCATAAGGAAATCGAGAGCACGCTTACCTACCTCAAAGGACATAAGAGCCCTCTCGCCCTGATACTTACCCTGACTTGCGAAGCAGTAGGAGCAGTTAAGGTTGCAGGTGTGTGCTACGTGAAGGCAAAGTGCCTTCACCACCTTGCTGTTGTTCTTG
>JAZQDF010000102.1:0-2824 GCA_045546635.1 Eubacteriales bacterium | reverse complement strand
TCGTAGCCATGTCGTTCTGTGGGCCAAGGAGTTGGGTCTAGTCATTGTCTTCCTAAGACCGCTTGGCCTCCGACTTGCGAGGGACTTCTCTTCACCGATCCGATCAAGGGCTGCGTTCCCCTCATTCGCCCCTCCGCGATCAAGGGCGGTCAGATCCGCTTCCCCCAGCCCGTGAAGCACCAGTACATCTCGCCTACCAACGAGCGTCTTGTTCAGCGTAACAAGAATATGATCATCATCAAGCGTGTTCCCGCAAAGAGCGATGACAGATTCGTAAACGCGGCGATCTATATGGCTGCACAGCTTCCCAACTACCGTTACATCAGCACTCACAACAAGATCAACTTTATCGACACCGTTGACAAGAACGTTGAGATAAATCCGAGATTTGCCTTCGGTCTGTTTGCTCTGCTTAACTCCACCATTTACGACAGATACATCTCTATCGTATCCAAGTCAAAGCAGATCAACTCCAAGGAGATGAGGGATCTTCCCCTTCCTCCCAGAAACATTATCGAGAATATAGGTATGCGACTTATGGCAACCAGGCAGACCAGCGTTTCTGTCTGCGACCAGATAGTCAACCCCACCTTACATATCATCGAAAAGAGAAGATAATAAAGGCTGAAGAGCTGCCTCGCGTAGCCCTCAGCAAGCAAATACCCTGGAGATTTTTATGGAAATGTTACTAATTCAAAGCCTGATCTGGTTGCTCGCCGGCGTCGGCGTGTTTATCGTTGGAATGAACTTTTTGAGTGATGCTCTTGAGAAAAGTGCCGGCAGCGGTATGAAGAATATGCTTGAGAGGATCAGCAACAACCGTTTATCCGGAGTTGGTATCGGAGCAGGAGTTACCGCCATTATCCAAAGTTCATCTGCTACGTCGGTTATGGTTATCGGTCTTGTAAATGCGGGCGTTATGACGCTTATGCAGGCCACGCCGATAATTATGGGTGCCAACATCGGTACCACGATCACAGGCGTTCTCGTCGCTCTTAAAAACGACTACTTCGATATGCTTATGTATATCCTCGCATTTGCGGGCGTTATGATGGGCTTCTCCAAGAACGAAAAGATAAAGCTTTCCGGTATGCTATGCTCCGGACTTGGACTGATCTTCGTCGGATTGAATATTATGAGCAGCGAGCAGGCGTTTGGCAACTCTCTCGTTGAGGAGCTTTTCGCCGGCATATTTGAGGTGATAGATTTCCCGCTGCTCCTGATTCTGGTAGGTGCCGTCTTTACTGCACTTATTCAAAGCTCGTCTGCGGCGACGGGTATCGTAATTACTATGGTTGGCACGGGTGTGCTTACGCTTGACCTTGCACTTTTTATAATCCTGGGTGCAAATATAGGTACCTGCCTGACAGCCCTGCTCGCATCGGTTGGAGGTAATGCCAACTCCAAGAGAGTTGCTCTTATACACTTTACCTTCAACGTTACCGGCTCCGCCGTCTTTGCCGCACTTATCTGGATATTCAACGAGCAGACGGTCAACCTGCTTACGTCTCTGTTCTCGGGTGACGATCCTATGTCCCTGCAAATGAGAGTATCCGCCTTCCACGTTATATTCAACGTTACCACGACCTGCCTTCTTCTTCCGTTTACGAGGCTTCTGGTTAATTATTCCCGTCTCGTTATCAAGGACGATGAGGACCAGGAGGAAAGCCTTGTATTGAAGTACGTCGACGACAGACTGCTGTCCACACCCCCCGTTGCATTAATGCAGGTGAAAAAGGAAATGGACTATATGCTCAGTCTGGTGGAGGAGAATATCGGCCTTTCCTTCGAAGCGATGGAAACGGGAACGCTTGCAAGCTCCGACCGTATAAGAAGCAACGAGAGAATAATCGACTTTACCAACGGTGAGCTGACGAAATTCCTTATAAAGCTCTCTACCGATGCCACGCAGACCGACGAGAAGGTTATAGGCTCGTATTTCCACGTGCTTAACGACCTTGAGCGAATCGGAGACCACGCCGAGAACTTTTATGAGATCGGCGAGGAGATGAAGGGCAAGAATATCAGCTTCTCGGAAATGGCACGCTCTGACATCAGGGATATGTGCAGTATTATTTTCAAAATGCTTGAAATAGCGAAGGATGCATTCGAGAACCTTAATAAAGCTCGCCTCTCCGAGCTGACCGAGCTTGAGGAAACGGTGGATGATATGAAGAAAAACCTGACCGCAAGCCATTACTCCCGTCTGGCAGAGGGAAATTGCAGCATTGAGGTAAGCCCATATTATTCTTCTGCCGTATTAGGTCTTGAGCGTGTTGCCGACCATCTCGTTAACGTGGGATACAGTATCATAAACCCCGTCGGCTCGCAGAAGGGATAGCCCATATCGGTATTCCGACCGCGATTCTTATACCATATATAAGCAAGTGGCTGACTGCCAAAAGCAGTCAGCCTTTTTGTTTGATTTGTTTTTTTCGGTCTTACCAAATATGCTATCCCGGGAAATTATCTCTTAAAAGGACGCTTGATCCCCTCGTGTCGGCATATAGGCTTAAACTCGCAATACTCACAGGGCTGGCGTCCCTTACCTGTATTCGGGACGGCGTCCATTACGCCCGAGCGGATGCCGTCGGCAACGCGGCAGACAGAATCCTCTACCGTCTGCATAATCTTCTCCCAGCCATCCTTGGTATATTGAAATTTCTCCTTCGTCTTATCCACCTTGGTGGGACTGCGTTTAGAGTAAAGGGGCGAATATCTCAAGGTCATCGCCGAGGTGACGACGGGATCGTTAAGCACCATTCCCTCACGCTGCTGGACGCTCTTGACCGCCTCGGTGGCAACGCGGTCGTCAGGGACGTCT
>JAZQDF010000101.1:0-1721 GCA_045546635.1 Eubacteriales bacterium | reverse complement strand
CATTCAGAACTCCCTTGAAAAGATGATGAACATCGGAACCATGCTCATCGTTGCCCACAGGCTCTCCACCGTTCAGCATGCGGACAATATTATCTACCTCTCCGCAGGCCGGATCGTTGAGCAGGGCACACATTTTGAGCTTTTGGAACACCGGGGACGGTATTACGACCTCTATATGCTCCAGTACAAAAAACAGCAAACCTCAAAAAGCTGACAAAAAGCCTCCGCCAAAAAGGGTGATGTTCTTATCGGAGAATTTATGCTTTGAGCAAAGTGCAAGCATCGCATTTGACTGGTCAAACGCAAATATGGGCAGTTGCCCAAACCCTTATAACGACAGAAAGAGATAACAAATCGGGTCAATCCGAAATGTTATCTCTTTTTCTGGTGGTTTAATGAAATCGTTGCGCGGTAACGATGAAATCTTCACTTCGTTCAGATGAAATCCAAGGTCAAGCCCTTGGATGAAATCAAATCCGTCTAAATACAACCCTGCGAAGCAGGATTTCATCGCGAAAGCGATTTCATACACCAACGGTGGATTTCACCCGTCGAAGACGGATTTGACTGCGTGATACTCGGTTAAGAGTATCACGCTATGAGTGGTCGTTTTCTATTATCAAAATCAAATGAATCTCAATTTCGGCATACCGATATAGTTGAGATTATACTTTTCTATAAGCTCGGCTGATTTGATAAGCTGCTCCTTATTCAGAAGATCGCGGCTTGAGTGGGCGTCAAAGCCGATGGTGACGGGAGCACCTACCTCACCCGCTATCTGCCAGAAGGCCTCGGCGGGATAGTGCTTCTTATTACGGATACCGAGAAGATTTATCTCAAGGGGAACGCCCGTACGCCTTGACGCGAGGCAAAGGCGGGTTATCTCGCGGCGGTAGACCTCCCTGTCGCCCACAAAGCAGGTGACATCGGGGTGAGCAACGTATGTAAACGCACCCGTCTCCATCGCCGCGACAACCTCGTCAACGTAGGTGGAAAGCAGCCACTCGTCATCGGTGGGCCCCGCAGAGCCTATGCCGTCGGGATGCTCGCCCAGGATATAGTGCTGACCTAAAATAAGGTATTCTGCCCCGACTTTTCTCGCGTATTCGAGCATTTTATCAAAATGGAGCGGATAATACTCCATCTCAAATCCGATATTAAGCTGTAGCTCGTCCTTATATTTTTCACGAAGCGAGCGAAGACTGTACACGTATTCCTCCGCCTCGCCGACGGGGACGCGGTAGCCGTTGTCATAGCCATCGGGAAAGACGAAGGGAGCGTGGTCGGCAAAGCCGAGATACCTTATTCCCGCCCTGATGGCAGAGAGAACGTAATCCTCGTCCGAGTCGACGGCGTGACGGCATCTTGCCGTATGGGTGTGGTAGTTGTAGATCATATTACTTAAGAAGGAACTTATTGAAGCTCTTCTTGCCTCTCTTAACGAGGATGCCGCCTGCCAGCTGATCCTTAGTGATCATAGCCCTCACGTCGGTAACCTTCTCGCCGTCAACCGATACGCCGCCCTGCTCGATGGCACGTCTGCCCTCAGACTTGGAGGGAACCATCTTACCGAGGACGAGCAGGCTGTTAAGGTCGATCATACCGTCAATGAGCGAGGACTCCTCAACGAGCACCTCGGGGGCATTCTCTGCACCGCCCGAAACGAAGAGCGAGCGAGCCATAGCCTGAGCCTTCTCAGCCTCCTCCTCACCGTGAACAAG
>JAZQDF010000100.1:0-5488 GCA_045546635.1 Eubacteriales bacterium | reverse complement strand
CGCTGTATAGGGCACTTAACGTATCGGGTAAGAGCGAGATACAGGCTCTTCTGAAATATAGTAAAATATCGTAATTTTGGAATATACGAATAAAAATACCGAGATACTGTTTTTCAGTACCTCGGTATTTTTCTGTTTTGGTTCGTTATGCTAAAGGCCTTCGCCTCTTCGGTTGAGAGGCGGTTATTCCTCGCCGCTCACTCCGTCTGCAAGCTGCTCCATAAGAGCTAATATTTTGTCCACGGTCTTTTTGTTTGCCTCGACGTCAAATCCATCCTCCTTGATAGCGGTGAACGCCTTAAGGATGAAGATCACTGCCGACGGGCTCTTTTTGTTAAGCAGAGTTACGGCGATCTTGTAGAATACTCCGGGCAGGTTGCCGTGAAGTGGTTCAATATGGTCGGTGAAGAATCTCGCCCACATATCGCCCTCGTCAATAAGACGCTGCAGCTCCTCGCCGCGTCCAAGCTTCTCAAGGCAGATTATGCATCTGATATATCCGTCGGCAAGACGGGCATTGGCGGCGTTGCTGAATTTGCCGTTTTCATCAGCGTCGCAAAGGCCCTGTGACAGCACCAGATCAAACAGCTCGCGATAGTGTCTGTAGGTCTCGGCGTAGTTCTCTTCATCAAGGAACAGCGAGGCACACAGGTTACACTTCGTGTTTATCATATTGACCTTTATCTCGTGGGGTGACACGGGCAGAATAATCTCATATACCCTGAAGAGAATGTCGGACAGGGCGTTATGTCCCGACGTCTCTCCCTTATCGTGTAGTATTTTTATTGTTTCTATGGCGTGATTTGAGAAGGCGAAGATGATTCTCTGTATCTTCTCATTGATCTCGTCGTCATCAGAGTTAACGAGCACCGCAAGATAGCCGTAAACGTCTGAGGCGATCTCGCTTGCGGCCTCCTGTCTGCCATACTTAATAAGCTGAACGACACAGTCAAGAAGGTTGACGCAGGTAACCGCGTACAGATGCAAATTCTCGTTATTCTTCGCCGAGCTGACCATAATGGTAGCACCCTCGCGTATTCTTTGAAGTCCGACCTCATCCTCACCCGCGTGAATGAGAACCTTGCCGTAGCTGAGAATTGCCGACGCCGACTGTACCAGCAGACGCTCGGGCAGGCCGTGGGATATCGCCATACGCTCAAGCTCGTAAACCCGACCGTACCATTCTGCGGCATTACGCCAAAGCTCGATGTCATCTCCAACGTCCATAGCCTGTGCCTCGATCATATTGGCTACGTTATAGACTCTGCCGCGGTAAATACTAAATGTCTCGGCGGTTGGATTGCTCTCGTATATTTTTTCGTATATTTCAAGGCTCCTTTTATCCGCCTCTATTCCCCTTTCCCACATTTTCCTTGCCTTGCAGCTTCTGGCAAGGGTGGTGTAAAGATCGGTGAGTAAAATACTGTGCATATCACCGTCAAGCTCTATTTCGCCGCCCTCTATCATTCCGATAAGCTCTTTTGCAATATACTCGGCGTCGCTTGCCGTTCTCGTGTGGCTACTCATATTCTTCGCCGCGTTGGAAAGCTTCATCAGGTGTATATACTTATCGGTACGCTCTGCAGCACGAAGCCGTTCGATCTCCTGCTCGTAGGAGGTTTCGAGGCTTTCCTTTTCCTTCGGCTTCTGCTCGCTTTGGGTCCCTGTTTTCTGACCGTCGCAGAAGGCAATAAAGCTGTCTATTTTCTCCTGACTCAGATGATGGGTTTGCATAAATCTTATGCAGGACATCTTGACCATCTCGGTTATGGTATCTCCCATTGCCTTGACGTTCAGGGGGATGATTATTGCGGTGCGAGCTATACGCTCGATAATCTCGTCAGGGTGGTAGTCGTTTATAGACAGCAGCGAGGTGCTGATCATTGAATGCAGACTGCTTATTTCGTTGATGGTACGGCATTCCTTGATGCTTCTTATCATAAGAGCACCGTAGTCCTTGAAGAACATTCGTCTGACGCAGTCTCGTATCTCCTCTGCAATAACCATATCGCCATTGGTCGCCATAAGATAGGTGCTGTTCGCTGTGGCAAACTCAACCATAAGCCTTAGCTGCCGTCCCTCGAAGGCCGCCTCGAAGAAGGTTCGTATAGATATTGCATCCATCGGCTCCTTGTTCATAAAATGGGTGCAGATAAGATTGCAGATAAATCCTCCGTCCCCCTGCCTGAACATCACCTTAAGGGCGTCGCGTACTACGTCGTGAGAGATGTCAAGTCTGCCGTTATCACGGGTTCTGACGAAGAAGGAAAAACGCTCTAAAAAGTCCAGGTAATCAAGCTCGACCCAGCCCACCTCCAGCAGCTCGAAGATGGCGTGCATATCCTCCTCACCGACTCCGTATTCGCAGAAGGTAAGCAGGCCGATGAGGAATACCTGAAATTCGGGATTTTCGCTCTCGGAAATAAGCTTCTCAAGATATTCAAGGATAGTATAGTCTAATCTGTCCTGGGAGGCTTCGATGATTTCTCCTAAATAGCTGTTTATGGCATCCATTCCACCGCCCAGCTCCTGAATTCGGTCAAAATCGCTCTGATCAAGGTTCAGAAGCTTTACTACATTAAGCTGAAGCTGAAGAGGAGTGTGGGATTTATCCAGCACCGCTTCAATGAGAGATGGGTTAAGGCTTTTGCCGTTTTTGTCGAGAATACACTCTGCCATTCTGCGATAGTCCTCGCGGTCGTAGGATATCTGACGAAGAATAAGCGAATTTCTCCGCCCCTCCAGTGCGTCTGTCATTCGAGAGGAGAATACTATGCACACTCTTTCGCGAAGAAAGCTCTCACACCAGAGCACAAAGCTCATCATACCCTCGTCGCATTTCTCTACGCCGTCGAGCATAAAGTAGAATTTTTTCTCTACCTTGTCACGCATATCCGAAATCTGCTCTATTATCCGATCGTAGCCGAGGGATGCTCCACTCTCATAATCATATTCCATTTCGCACACGCGGTGCATAGTGCATAGCAGGGCCTCTGCCGCATTTCTTACCGATGCAGAGAAGGCGTTGTCGCCACAGAAGAGTATTTCGGCCCACACACCCTCATTACGCAGGGCAGAGCAGAGCAGGGACATATATACGCTCTTGCCCGATCCTCCGCAGCCGATAATTCCAAGGGGATGATCAGCAGCCCTCACCTCTTCGATAAGAGAGTCGATCTGCTCCTTGTCATAATATGCGTATCTGAGGTTTTCAGCAAGGCTGCTTTCGTTTTCCGACAGCTGCTTTTCAAGCTCGCTTCTGTAACGAATAAGGTCACCCTCACCCACCAGATCGCTTTCAAGATCGCAGAGAACAAGGCTCTCGAAGTCGGGCGAGATCATACGGCCCTCTTCATCCGACCATACCGATGTATAGTGTCTGCAACGCTCGGGCATTTCTCTTATAAGCTCGTCCTTAAGCTCCTTGAGTCGACGGGCAGAGTCCTCTCTCTGCTCAACAAAGGTGGCCCTCGTCTCCTCGGACATATTTCCGTAGTCGGCCTCACGCATATAAATATATACGTGATCCTGCCCCGTGCTGTTGATAACTCCGCGTAATATCTCCATATGCGTTACGCTGATATCACTTCCGTCGGGAACGTATCCGTATCTGTCGCCCAGCAGCACGATAATATATGGCTTGCAGCTGTCGATGGAATTCATACATACCGACAGCACTCGCTCGGATGCCTCCTCCTCGCTAAGCTCGGAGGTATCAACGCCCCATCGAAGATCGAGCAGCCTCACCGACTGATTATACGGGGCGAGCAGTCTGTTTATTTTTGGCGTCATCCGTCGGTTAAGCACGTCTCTCTCGAAATGCATATCACGGAAGGTGCTGGAAACGAATATTGATTTCATAGGTTGCCTCCAATTGTTTTTCTGCTTTAATTATACCACAAATAAAGTCGAGACGCAATATATCTCTGCGAATTACCGTCGGGACTTGACTTTTTCTCGGTTTTTCGGTAAAATATATTTAATTAAAGCTTTTGGAGGAAAAAATGAATTTTGTTTTCGACCTTTACGGTACGCTGCTTGATATATGGACGGACGAGAGTCGCGAGGAGCTGTGGGAGGGAGTTGCTCTTCTGCTCGGCGACGGCGAGGACAAGGCTATGTCGGTCAGGGAGGAGTATCTTGCACTCTGCTCGGCGGCACACCGTGGCGGCTATCACGAGATAGATCTGCTCGCGGTGTTTGAGAGTATGCTGGAAAAACGCGGCGTTGACACCTCGGTAGCCCCCTCTCTTGCCTTGGAATTCCGCAGACTTTCTATGGTGCGTCTTTCCACCTTCGACGGAGTGGAGGAGATGCTTTCGGATCTCAAAAAATGCGGCAGAGTATATCTTCTCTCGAATGCACAGGCTTGCTTTACGGTTGATGAGCTTCGTCAGACGGGACTGTACGACCTCTTTGACGGCATACTAATATCCTCCGACCTCGGGGTGAAGAAGCCCTCGCCGGAGGTATTCAGAATAGCCTTCGAAAGGCTTGGCATCACCCCCGACGACAGCATCTATATCGGTAACGATATGCGTGACGATATCCTCGGTGCATCCTCTGCGGGAATGAGAACGGTGTATATCCATACCGCCCAGTCGGGCAGATATCCTGACCTCGCTCTGCCTGAGCCTACCTACAGGGTGGCAGATCATTGCGAGATGCGTCGGCTTTTGCTGTCCCTCACCTGATACCACTTGACAAGACGGGGCGAAAGTAGTATAATAGCCTTAGTATTTCAGAGAGAAAAGCACACCTTTCTCTTGGGAAGGATCAATTAAATGGAAAGAGAAACCATATATAATTTTGCCGCAGGCCCATCTATGCTTCCCCTCGAGGTTCTCGAGCGTGCTCAGGCAGAGCTTGTTTGCTATGGTGATACGGGTATGTCGGTTATGGAGCTTGGCCCCGATTCGCCCGAATTCGCGGGTATCCTTAAGGATGCCGAGGCCGCCCTGCGTAAGCTTATGAATATTCCCGCGAACTACAAGATACTCTTCCTTCAGGGCGGAGCATCAGGCCAGTTTTCCGCAATTCCTATGAATCTTCTCTCGTCACGCCGCTGTGCCGACTACGTTGTATCAGGACAGGTGTCGAAGAAGGCCTGTGACGAGGCAAAAAAATACGGCGATATCGTTATCGCCGCCTCCTCGGGAGGAGCGTCGCCCCCCTATTCCACCGTTCCCGTGACTAAGAGGGCGGATTTCCGTCCCGACGCCGACTACGTTCACATCTGCTATAATAATACCGTTTACGGCACCAAGTTCCATTATATTCCCGATACGGGCAATATTCCTCTGGTTGTTGATATGACCTCCTGCATCTGCTCCGAGCCTATCGACGTTACCAAGTTCGGACTTATCTATGCAGGTGCTGAGATAAACATTGCTCCTGCGGGCATCACCGTCGTTATCGTGCGTAACGATCTTATAGGCGGTGCAAGAAGCGATACCCCCTCCACTCTTGATTATAAGAAGATGCTGGA
>JAZQDF010000099.1:0-2748 GCA_045546635.1 Eubacteriales bacterium | reverse complement strand
TTGGCTCACAGAACGACATGGCTACGATCCGACTTACCATAAATTCCTGCACGTCAATGTTGTTGGATGCGTGAGCACCGCCGTTCAGCAGATTGAACATCGGCGTGGGGAATTTTCTCTCGCCGCCCGTGGCAAGATATTTGTATAGTGGCTTACCCGATTCAACCGAGGCCGCCCTCGCCACCGCGAGAGATACGGCAAGAATAGCGTTGGCACCAAGATTCGACTTGTTTTTGCTTTGGTCGAGGTCTATCATAATCCGATCTGCTTCCTCTCCCGCACAGGCATCCTTGCCGATGAGGGCAGGGCGGATGATCTCGTTTACGTTCCTCACCGCAGTCAGCACGCCCCGTCCGCCGTATCTTGTCCTGTCCCCATCGCGAAGCTCGTGTGCCTCGTGTATTCCTGTGGATGCACCCGACGGCACGCTGGCAACTCCGACCGCACCCGACTCAAGCTCTACTCTTGCCTCTACCGTGGGATTTGCCCTGGAATCGAGGATCTCTCTTGCTCTGATATTCTTTATTATGCTTTTCATATTGTTTTCCTTTTTTGTTTATTATTACCTAATTATATCATTAAAATTCGTCAAAATCACCGTCTATTTATTAATAAAATGTAAACAAAGAGACAAATATGTTGAAAAAGTCATCATAAAGTGATAAAATACCCCTTGTCTTATGAAAAAATGACTTTTTGAAAAACCGTTACTTAGGAGAAGCATTATGAAATACTATATACTCTATAATCCTCTCGCAGGACACGGCGAAACCCGTAAGAATATCGACGAGCTGAAATCCCATCTTGACGGTGAGTGCGTTGAGTACAACGTTACCGAGATCACCGATTATCCCGGTCTCGTTTCCTCGCTTCAGCCCGAGGATAAGCTGGTTATTTCGGGCGGCGACGGCACCCTTAACAATTTCATCAACTCTGTTGACACCGATAATATTACCAACGAGGTGCTTTATTATGCATCGGGCAGCGGCAACGACTTTCTTCACGACGTCAACCCCGACTACGATGGCAAGCCCTTTGTAATTAATCAGTATCTGAAGAACCTTCCCACCGTTACCGTGAAGGGTAAGACCTACCGCTTTATAAACGGCATCGGCTACGGCATCGACGGATGGTGCTGTGAGATCGGCGATCAGCTTAAGGCGAAGGGCAAGGCAGTAAACTACACCAGCATCGCCATCAAGGGCCTTATCTATGCATACAAGCCCAGAAATGCGAAGGTCACCGTTGACGGCAAGGAATACAGCTTCAAGAAGGTATGGATCGCTCCTACTATGAACGGTCGCTTCTACGGTGGCGGTATGATGCCCACTCCCGATCAGGAGAGGCTTGGTGACGGCAGAGTCACCTTTATGACCTTCTACGGCTCGGGCAAGCTTAAGACGCTCTCTATCTTCCCCTCGCTCTTTAAGGGTGAGCACGTGAAGCACACCGAGTGCATTACCTCGGTGAAGGGTGAAAATATCACCGTAAAATTTGACACTCCCTGTGCTCTTCAGATCGACGGCGAGACGGTTCTTGACGTTACCGAGTATAGCGTTAAGGCGTGTTTAAAGTAAAAATCGAGTTAACTAAAATAGGCATTAATTTTAATGCCTATTTTTCTTTTTTTCGCTGAAAAGCCTTGAAAAATAAGGACTTTCGTGCTATAATGAACCAAAATTCAGAGAGGGCAGAAGGAGGCTTTCGTCGATGCGTTTCGATGTAAAAAAATATAGGCAAACAGGTCGGATATCCGTCGTGAAAAACAGCGTCATCACGGCGGCTGACAACACCTCCTCTAAGAATAAAATCAACCATAAAGAATGCTTTAAAGCGGCTTAAATCAATGCTCCTCGGGGCGTTAGTTTGAGTCGCTTTTTGCATATAAAAAAACAAAAAAGGAGAAACAAAATGAAAACCACAAACAAAAAGGGCTTCACGATCGTTGAGCTTGTTATAGTAATTGCAGTTGTTGCTGTACTCGCCGCCGTTCTGATCCCCACCTTCACAAGCCTTGTAAAAAAGGCAAATCTTTCAAACGACCAGTCTATGATTCGTAATATGAATACAACGCTGGCTATGGAGGTTGTGCCAAACAGCAGGTTCGATTATGCCGGTGATGCTATTGCAGCACTCAATGCAAGCGGATTTGAGGGTAAGTATACCCCCTATTCCTCCGGATTTGATTATGCATATCACCTTGAATCAAATACTATGTATTTGGTTGACGACAACAATGCTGTTGTATATCCCGACAATAAGGTGTCGGTATCTGACCTCTGGTTCCTTTGGTCTAACAACGCGGTTGATAAGGTTGAGGGTGCAACAAAGTACGTTGCTCTCGTTAACATCGCAGGTGAGGGTTACTATGACGAGCACTTCGCAGGCAATACCGCATATACCATCGACCTTGCATCCCACTACATCAATACTGGTAAGCTTGATAACGTTACCGTTCTTAACGGCGTTCTTATCTCGGGTGCAAACGGATCTGCGGCTGACGGCGTAACCGAGATGGTACAGGGCGACAAGTCCACCATCACAGGTGCAACTGCTACAAACGGCGTTAAGGTTATTAAGGATACCGTTTTCAACGATGCGGGTATTCTTTCGGGTGTAGCTAACACCACCTTTGAGAACTGCTATTTCTACGGAACCGAAACCTCAGGTATTACTCTTGGCAATATTACCTTTGACGGCTGTACGTTTGTAGATGCTACAAGCTATATCTTCAACGTTCAGGGTACC
>JAZQDF010000098.1:0-1707 GCA_045546635.1 Eubacteriales bacterium | reverse complement strand
TCTTCGACTGGACGAGAAGCGACCTTTTCCATCCCGTAGGCGATGGCTCTACCGCCCTCTTCTATGAGAAGGGGATGATCCAGGATGACTACAACGCTATGGCGAAGTACATCCTTGATTTCACCGAGAAGTACAATATGTCCTTCCCCGGCTGGGAACCTGAGCGTATGGCAAAGCTGGATCAGCTCTTCAAGGATTATGCAGACGTTGACCACGAGAAGCTGTGGGCGAACCTGAAGTACTTCCTCGAGGCAATTATGCCCACCTGCCGCGAGTGTGACATCAAGATGGCAATTCATATGGACGATCCGCCCTGGGATATCTTCGGTCTGCCCCGTCTCCTTATCGACGGCCCTAGCATCGACAGATTCCTCTCTATGGTCGATGATCCTTACAACTGCCTTACTCTCTGCTCCGGCTCGCTTAACGCGAATCCCGAGAACAACGTTGCTTCCATCGTAAGAAAGCACTGTGACAGAATCGCATTCGCTCATATCAGAAACGTAAAGCACTTCCCGAACGGCGATTTCTCTGAGGCAAGCCACCGCGACTGCGACGGTGACACCGGCATTCTCGATATCCTTAAGGCATATCACGACTGCGGCTACCAGGGATATATCCGTCCCGACCACGGCAGACATCTCTGGGATGAGAAGCCCGGTAACGTTCGTCCCGGCTACGGTCTTTATGACAGAGCCCTCGGCATTATGTATATGCTGGGCGTATGGGATATGCTTGACAAAATCAATAAGTAATTTTTCGGAGGCAAAACAAAATGATTAATCTTCCCCTTAACGTAGATTTTTCCGGCAAGGTTGTAGTTGTAACGGGTGCGGGCGGCGTTCTTTGCGGCGATATGGCACGTGCATACGCTCAGGCAGGAGCTAAGGTTGCTGCCCTTGACCTTAATGAGGAGGCTGTAAAGAAGCTGGCTGACGAGCTCACCTCAGAGGGCTTCGTATGTATCGGCTACAAGGCAAACGTGCTTGATCCCGTAGCTCTTGAGGAGGTACATCAGGCAGTCCTCAAGGATCTCGGCCCCTGTGACATCCTCGTAAACGGTGCAGGCGGTAACAACCCCAGAGCAACCACCGACAACGAGTATCATCACGAGGCTAAGGAGGGCGGCAAGTCCTTCTTCGATCTCGATGCGGGCGGCGTTGACTTCGTATTCAAGCTCAACTTCCAGGGTACCCTCCTTCCCACCCAGACCTTTGCAAAGGATATGGTAGAGAGAAGATGCGGCAATACCCTTAACATCTCCTCTATGATCGCATACATTCCCCTTACCAAGATCACCGCATACTCTGCTGCCAAGGCAGGTATCTCCAACTTCACCCAGTGGCTTGCAACCCACTTTGCAGGAACCGGTATCCGCTGCAACGCTATTGCTCCCGGCTTCCTTGTTTCCAACCAGAACAGAGCCCTCCTCTTCAACGAGGACGGCACCCCCACCGCTCGCTCCAACAAGATTTTGTACGGCACTCCCATGGGTCGCTTTGCTGAGTCGGAGGAACTGCTGGGTGGTATGTTCTTCCTGACCGATGACAAAGCTGCTTCCGCTGTTACCGGCGTGATCCTGCCCATCGACTGCGGCTTCGCTGCATACTCGGGAGTTTAATAAAGGCTGACTGTAGCCTCCGTAATTGATTGCGGTAAATAAGCATTATAATTAATAAAAAGAGAGAGCGTTTTGCTCTCTCTTTT
>JAZQDF010000097.1:0-4493 GCA_045546635.1 Eubacteriales bacterium | reverse complement strand
CTTACCTTCTTCGATCAGGAGACAGGCGAGCATTACGTTCCCTACGTTGTTGAGCCCTCCCTCGGTGCTGACAGAGTTGCCCTCGCATTCCTCGTAGATGCATACGACGAGGAGGAGATCGCTGCAGGTGACGTTCGTACCGTCCTTCATCTCCATCCTGCTCTTGCACCCGTTAAGTGTGCGGTTCTTCCTCTCTCCAAGAAGCTCTCTGACAAGGCACTTGACCTCTTTGACGAGCTTGCGAAGGAGTTCAACGCCGAGTTTGACGAGACCGGCTCTATCGGTAAGAGATACCGCCGCCAGGACGAGATCGGTACTCCCTTCTGCATCACCTACGACTTTGTTACCGAGAACGACGGCTGCGTAACCGTTCGCGAGCGTGACTCTATGGAGCAGGTTCGTATTCCTCTCTCTGAGGTTAAGGCCTACATCGCCGAACGCATTAAGTTCTAAAATACAAAAAGGGCGTTTCCGCTTGGCGACGCCCTTAAATTAAAGGAAAAAGCTATGGAAAAAATCAACAAGATCGCCTCCTTTACCGTTGACCACGATCTGCTGACCGAGGGTATATACGTATCGCGAATTGACGGTGATATTACCACCTACGATCTTCGCACCCGTATTCCTAACGGCGGCGATTATATGGATAATCTGACTATGCACTCGGTAGAGCATATGTTTGCGACCTACGTCCGTGCCGGCAGCATCGGTGACAGAGTGATTTACTTTGGCCCTATGGGTTGTCAGACGGGCTTTTATCTTCTCGTAAGAGATGCGGATAATAACGAGGTGCTCTCTGCAGTTCGCGACGTTCTCGCAAGGATCGTTGCCCACGACGGCGAGATGTTCGGTGCGGTAAGACGTGAGTGCGGAAATTATCTCAATCTTGATCTTGCTGCGGCAAAGCGTGAGTGTGAGAGATATCTTGCCATCCTTGATAGCAAGGAAAACGACTTTAAATATAAAGGAAGTAAAATATGAAGGTAGATATTGGAATCATCGGTGCTATGCAGCCTGAGGTGGAGGCTATTATAGCCTCTCTCTCCGACAAGACCTGTGAGGGCATCAGCGGTATCGAGTTTTACACGGGATTTCTCTGTGGCAAGCGTGTTGCTGTTGCCAGGTGCGGCATCGGTAAGGTGTTCGCCGCCCTCTGTGCCCAGACTATGATATTAAAATATTCTCCCGATCTTCTGGTTAATACCGGCGTGGGCGGTGCCATTGGTGGCGGCCTTCGTTGCGGTGACGTGGTTATTGCCGACCGCCTTTGCCAGCACGATATGGATACATCTGCCATCGGCGATCCAAAGGGGCTGGTGTCGGGTATCAATATGATATACTTTGATGCGGACAGACGTGCGAGAGAGCTGCTGCTCTCCGAGGGAGACCGCCTCGGTCTCGCCGTCAAGTCGGGAACCGTAGCAACGGGCGACAGGTTCATTGCTGATGCCGAGGATAAGCAACGTATTGCATCCGATTTCTCCGCCTCGGTCTGCGAGATGGAGGGATGTGCTATCGCACAGGCGGCCTTCGTGAATGGAACTCCCTTCGCGGTGGTTCGTGCCATATCCGACTCTGCCGATGGCGAGGCAACTATGGATTATCCCACCTTCCTCGGCATCGCGGCAGCAAATTCAACGAAGCTTACACTCGCCCTTGTAGAGAAGTGGTAAACAAATAAAAAGCAGCCTTCAAAAGGCTGCTTTTTATTATGAATATAGGAGAAAAATATAATAAAACAAACATTCATTATCGAATTTGCATAGAAAAAGCGGACTATTTTAGTCCGCTTTTATGTTTTTATGCCTTTCGTCTTAGCATTACAAATTGTGAATTGACAAATGGAAGGGTGGATGTCTGTCCGTTTTATATTCCGAGTTGCCTTCTAAAAAAACCTCGCGTCTTGCGATTTGGAGCGAGAATATCGGTGTTAGCTTTTTAGCGGCCGAGGTGGATAGGGTGGCTGATTTTAGCGAAAACAGGCATTAGGCTGCAAGCTACTCTAACTATTATTCAGCCGGTCTGAACACAGGCTCGCCGTCTGCAAGCTCGATCCGGCCGATCCTTTCGGTGATGAGGTAGGAAAGCCCGGCGAGGTTACCGTCGGTGGCTTTAATGTTGACGGAATATACATTATAATAAATAGGAAGGCTGCCCGGATCCTTGGATGAGAAGGCAGGGGACTCGGCCCTGATAATCAGGTCGACTCTCTCGTCGGGGGAGCTTACGTAAACAACAGAGGATTCCTTCGTGGTTGCGTTGAACAGAGAAATCTCAGAGCAATGAATTCCCGAGCCCGAGGAGGACGCGACTAACAGATCGATGACGCCGTTGCCATCATAATCCCAGGGGATTGCATTGACGAAGCCGTATCCACCGAAGAACTTACAGATGGGATAAATCTCACCGTCAACAAGAATGAAGGATGCACAGGAGTCGGAGGCTTTGAAAATTTTGTAGTCGGTCTCGGCCGTGACCTCGGTTGGTGTAACGTTGTAAAGGTTGCCCTCGCTTAAGTCATATCCCTCAAGCAGTCCCTCGCCCTTAAGGTTAGCAATAGAAAGAAACTCGTCTATCCCGTCCTTCGTACAGGGGAGAGGCTTGTACTCCTTTTCCCCGTTTTTGACAAGGTCTGAAATGAGCTGACAGGAGCAAAGGGAAGCAAGCAGGAGGAGTAAAATAGTGGCTGATAATATTCGCTTCATAACGACTCTCCTTTTTTGTTTTTAAATACATTATACCACAAGTGAAAAAAATGTCAAGAGCCTTGTAAAACACCTTAAAAAACTGCATCAAAATTTTGATACCCTTTAAAACATATTTTTATTCAAGGGACAGCCACAGGCGTGGAAAGGAGCATTCGAATTCGCTGTTCTATAATAACTAAAAAAACGAATAAAATCCGTGAAAAACTCCTCGAAAAGTTCAAAAAAGCTTAAAAATCCATATAAACAATTGTTTACATTATCAAAAATCGGCTTTTTTGAGGTCTGAAATCGGAATTTTCGAGAAAATCGCCGAAAAATTCAAAAAAATCACCTAAATTTCAACAAAAATGAGGTAAAATTCAAAAAAATCAAACTTTTTTCAAAAATAAAAAGCTTTTAAAAACTTTCCCCAAACTTTTTTTGAAAAATCCTCTGATTTTCCAAACGGCTTTTTGCCCCTTTTTTACTTCAAAAAGGCCTCTTTTCCTCGGATTTGAGCCCCGCGGGATCCAAGGCTGATCTTTCGAACCTTTTCACCTCTGTTTTGTAATTGGATTGATAAGGATGCTTGGTGCGACGTAAGAAAAGTCGCGGTTATAAATCTTAATTATTTTGACCTGATTTTAGCCTGTTTTTTTAATGCCTTCACGCTTTTTTGATGCTTTATCTTAAACGAAAAAAGAGCCTACGCTTGTAACGAGGCTCTTCTTTTTTATTTCCTTTTCTTTTCAGAGGTGTAATTTCTGCTCTTGGTGGGCGGCCTCTTTTCTGCTAAATTAGGGGCACTCCAACCGTAGCATCAGCACTCACTTATTGTCGGTGATGAAATATTTCATCGGGGTAAATCGGATGCCGTTTATTGTCTGCTCCTCGCCTTGAGGAAGGAAGCCCAGGGCAAGATAGAAGGGAAGACCGTAGGGGGATGAGTTCAGCGTCAGCTGACGAAGGGCGGGATCATTCTTCGTCAGGTCATCGAGAAGATAGGCGAATATCGCTCTTGCGATGCCGCGTCTGTGATACTCCCTCCTCGTGAAGACCAGGTTGATGTGAGTCCTGCTGCTTCGCATACCCATAATGGCAACCATCCGTTCGCCGTCAAAGGCGGCGTAGATCGGGCAGATACCCTTTTTCGCATTTTCGATAAAAAGGGGATTTTCCACAATATCCTTTTTGAAACTTTCGAGTCCCTCGGGGCCGTAGTCGGGTGCCTCGAATTCCAAGAACACCTCGAGTGCAAGGCTCATAGCCTCCTCTACCTCGTCGGCGGTGATTTTTCTGATAATTATGCCTTCCATATTAAGTCTCTTTTTTATATTTACCTGTGGTTTTTGTGAAAGCCCGCCGCTGTCGGCGGACACATTCAGACGGTCGTCACGGCTCTTCCTCCCAGAAGGCTCGGATCTCCTCGTTCAGCGTCCTTGAGTCACCGATGAATTTTACGCCCTCCCATAGCTTCGGCAGGCTCTTGCGGTAGATCGGATCGTCAAAGCGGTCGTCGATAAGCACTATAACACCCCTGTCATCCTCGCGGCGAATAACGCGTCCTGCAGCCTGAAAGACTCTGTTCATCCCGGGGTAGATGTAGGCGTACTGCTTGCCCTCCTCGTACTTCTCCTCGTAGTAGGCGGCAATAGCCTCACGCTCGTAGGACAGGGCGGGCATACCGATGCCGACAATTATCGCACCGATAAGCTCCTCGCCAGCAAGGTCAACTCCCTCGGAGTATATTCCGCCCATAACGCAGAAGGCGATAAGGTAGCTTTGGTCATTCTTCTTGAATTCATC
>JAZQDF010000096.1:0-14581 GCA_045546635.1 Eubacteriales bacterium | reverse complement strand
AAAAGAAAAAAGAAGAAAAATCCCAGGCAAAACATTGATTTTCCAATTTGATGTAGTATAATAAACCTGTTCATCCGAACAACTACTTACATCCTGACAAAAGGAGAAACAACATGAAAAAGTTACTTGCAATGCTGCTGGTCCTCAGCATGGTTCTGGCTTTCGCCGGCTGTGCAGGCACCAAGGTCATGACCCACGAGGATTACATGGCTGCCGCCATGGATTCCGAAGTCGTTATCGAGACCTATGTTCAGGCTCACCAGTCCTGGTGGGACAATAAGATTACCGTATATGCAGCCGACGAGGATGGCGGATACTACCTCTACGAGATGGCTTGCTCCGAGGAGGATGCTGCTAAGCTTACTGCAGGCACCAAGATCCGCGTTTTCGGATATAAGGGCGAATGGGCAGGCGAGATCGAGATTATGGATGCTACCTTCGAGTTCATTGAGGGAGATCCCTACGTTGCCGAGATAAAGGACGTTACCGAGCTTCTCGGTACCGACGAGCTTATCAAGCATCAGAATCAGTTCGTTTCCTTCACCGATCTTACCATCGAGGGCATCAGCTATAAGAACGGCGAGCCCGGCGACGATATTTACGTTTCGGTTAGCTATAACGGTGCTACATATTCCTTCTGCGTAGAGCGTTACCTCACCGGCCCCGACACCGATCTTTATACGACCGTTATGACGCTTAAGGCGGGTGACGTCGTTGACATCGAGGGCTTCCTCTACTGGTACGAGGGTGTGAATACTCACATCACCGGAGTAACCGTTAAGTAATAAAAACGCATATACGCTACCGCACTTTTCGGTAGGATAAATAAAAAGAACCCGATCGTCTCGGGTTCTTTTTTACTTTCAATTATTTTCATTCGTTCCATTATCTACGCTCTGAGCGGTCTTTTTTTCGACCGAGGGAGCAAGCTTGGTTTTAAAGGTCTTTTTTGCTATGTCAATAAGTCTTGCTATAGCAGGGCTGAGAATCATATTTACTGCAAGCTCGAATAGGAAATTCAGTCCTACGAAGGCTACGATAAGATAGCCGAACAGTCCCATACCCTCTGCCGCAGCACCGGCATTTACGGTGTCGATGAAGAAAATAAGGCAGCCGATAAGGAAAATACCTGTGTTGACCACGGGTGCCACAACGGCACTTACCAGGATGGCAAGATATCGGTTGTGCTTTTCAAGTGCCTTGTAGACAAGGCCCGCACACAGACCTGCCATAATACCCTTTACCATAACCGTGATGACAGTTCCGGGAACGCTGAGACCGAACCAGAATACCGCGTCTACCGTAGTAAAGAATACCACCGCGGATACACCGCCCAGCCAGGCTCCTGCCGACGGGCCGAGAAGTGCCGCACCCAGTACAACAGGGATAAGCGTCAGCGAAATGGATGCCAGACCACCGATCTTGATGAAGCCGCCAAGGTAGGACAGTATCGCTACCAATGCGGTCAGCAGGGCGAGAAGAACCAGTCTCTCGGTTGACATTCCCTTCCTTTGATTTTTTGTAATACTCATAAATCCTCCTTGCTGTCGTCTGCCTTGTGGCAGTACAACGCATAAATTTATTATATTCCCCGAGGGGTAATATACAAAAAAATATTCAGTTTATTGATTTTTCTGGTATATAATATTCAGTCCCTTCAGCACCAGAAATTCGTCATATGTAATCTTATGTTTACAATGCGGAGTAATTATCGATGCAAGACCGCCCGTCGCATAGACGGGAAGGGCAGAGCCGAACTCGTCGAAAATACGGTCAATCATACCATCCACCATACTTGCATTGCCAAATACGATGCCGCTCTTCATACAGTCGGCGGTGTTTTTACCGATAACGTTCCTCGGTGCCTCAAGGTCGACCATAGGCAGCTGTGCCGTTCTGCGTGCCAGGGCGTCAAGGCTGACCATAACGCCGGGGATAATAGATACTCCGATAAAGGCACCACGCTCGTTCATAACCATCATCTTCGTCGCCGTGCCCATATCTACTATTAGCGAGGGTGAGCCGTAGAGGAAGTGGGCCGCAACGCAGGCACAGATGATGTCAGCACCAACCGACGCAGGATTGTCGCAATGAATATTGATGCCCGTCTTTACACCGGGGCCGACGAGAATAGCCTCGAGACCGTATATGAGCCTTACGGCAGATTTCATAACGTTGTTAAGCGGGGGAACGACCGAGGATATAATGGCACCCCCGATCTCCTCTCTCGTAATACCCGATAAGCTCAAGGCGTTTGAGATGGCGGATGCATATTCAAACTCGGTTTTTGCCCGGTCGGTTGCAATTCTTGCGACAAAACGAATGCTTTGACCCTCGAAAACGCCGAAATTAATATTGCTGTTTCCGATGTCGATAGTTAATATCATATAAAACGCCTCCAATTCCTCGGTTTTCTTACGGTCCTGTCTATTATAGCACAGTGAAATGAAAAAGTCAAATGCAAAATGCATCTGACTCTTCATTAATTATTCAAAGCTTACGGACTTTGCAAAATCCGATATATCGTCGGCAAATTTTTTTGCGTCATTTTTAAGCACCGAGAACTGAATAAACCAGAACGCACCGTTGTTTTCGTAAACGTAGCCGTAGTAGGTGTACTCGTTGCCGCTCGGCTCTGCCGCACTGTATATAAAGCGATAAAGCTCGCCGTCCTTCTCAAGCTCGCAATCGAGCCCGTTGTTTCTGATCAGCGATTTTGCATAGCCCTCCTCTGTAGTACCGTGAAGGACGTTGGTATCCTTGCTTACAAACACGACAATATCCTCGGATGCGTAAACCGCCGAATATCCGAACACATTCTGCTGGCTAAAGCTCTCGTCCAGGGTAATGGTCATTTCACCTGCGGTAAAGTCCTTTTCCTGCCCCTTGATAATATCGAAAATCAGCGAGGTGATTCCGTATCCGCCGCCAAATCCGACGAGCAGGGCGAGGATAAAGACGATAATTCCGCGTACGCCGCTCTTTTTTCGTCCCCGATTTGCTTCGGGCGTGTCATTTCCGTCAAAGCGGAAGGGGTTTCCTACCGTGGGGTTGAAAATATTTCTTCCCGTAAGCAGAATATCCTCGTTTCCCTCGGGCAGCTGATAACAGTCGTTGCACCAGTCCTTGCTTACGCGGTCTGCGATTACCAGCACCCGTGCGGCAGCGTCACCGATCTCAAAGCTTAATTCCTTGCCGTTTTTCAGATCACCGACCTTGCGGAAGCTGACCGTTTCCTCTCTTTCCTCGTCCGCGTATACGGGAACGGTAAGATCGGATGACGTAGCATCCTCAATATATACCTTCATCACTCCGAGGGAGCCGATGAAGCTTTTCGTCCTTATAATAGTAATAGTCCTCATTTTATCCTCCAATGAAGCTAAGCTTTACCAGCGTCTTGTCGTCGGCATAGGTTGCATAGGGCGGGGCATCGTATTCACCCGAGCCCGCAATTATCTCCTCGGCACAAAGACGCCTGAGATCTGCCGCCTTTTCATACTTCAGAAAGCTTCCGATGCCGTCGGTGGCGAGAAATATCACGTCACCACCGTGAATATCGATATAGGAGTACTCCACGCCATCCATAACCTCGTCGTGACCGCTGAAAACGGTATAGGAAAGGTGGTTTTCGGGGTGATTACAGTACTTTTTGTACCTTTCGTCCTTGCTTACGTCAAGCATATCTACAGCCTCGAGAGGAAGCTCTCTTGCGAAAAGAATTTTTGAATTGCCGCGTAAAAGCACGCCGAGGCAGTCACCCACTGCCAGATAATGAAGTTGATCATCTTTCAAAACCGAGATGATTCCCACCACCGAGGGATAGAAGCCCCATTCGGCATCGCTCTTTTTCTCGCGGTACTCTCTGACGAGTCGGTTTCCGCTCTCCGCTGCACGGCGAAGCAGCCCCTCGGTATCGGGCTCGGATATGTGGGCGGTAAGATAGGAATACACCTCGCCGATGAATATATCACCGACGTCACCTGCCGCAGATCTGAAGGGGGTCGCCTCGTATTCGCTATGCACCCTCGTCACGCCGTCAAGCAGGATAAATATACCTCTCTCCGCGTCCACGAGCAGCCTGTCCTCATTTGGCTTCTGAAGCTCACGAGTATGGGGCTTTGTAGAAAAGTCTACTACGTATCTTAATTTTTCTAACAATCTCACTTTATTTATCTCCAATTATGTCGTTTGAGTAGCTGTCCTTAAGCGATGATATATATGCATCAAGATGCTTCGCACCTGCCGCTCCCCCGTCCTTCATCTTGTCGGCAAAGACACCGTTGTCATTAAAGCATTCGAGGAATAGCCTCATCTTCCTGTCAGTAAGGTGCTGGTATGCCTTGTCACCGCTCTTTAAGATAAAGTCGATCAGTATCTTTGACGGAGCACTGTTTTCAAGGTTAAGTCTGAATATAGGCTTTTTGCTGTTGATAACGATCTCTATCTCATTTTGCACCGCATCACCAAGAAGAATATTTTCGCTTATGTAGAAAACCACACCCACGCAGTTGTCGTGGTTGATCTTATCCTCGACCTGCTTTTCCCAGTTGATATTGTTGGCAAGTCTGCTGTCATACATAAAATGAACCTTACGCTTGTAAAGCTCGATTAGATCGCAGTAAACAGAAATATAATCTTGAGAGGAATAGCAGACGAAGAAGTATTTATCGCCGTCGTTAAGCTTGGGGTTTGGGGGAAGAAGGCCGTTGGTCGAGCAATGCTTGTGACTGCTTGACGCAATAATTTCGGCTTTTTTATGATCAAGGTCTGCGTAGGTACAGGGGAATCTGAGCTCCGCTATCGTCTTAGCCATATATTTTTTGAAATTCTCATAATCCACGTTATATTGGGGATTGTTAAGATTGAGATTTTCAAGCCTCTGTGCCTCGTCGATAAGCTGAACGGCCTCCTGCTGTGCTTCTATAAGCAGTGCGGGATCATCTCCCAGGCGATACTGTGACAGGAAAATAAATTTTGCCTTTACGAAGGGATATTTCTGATATTGATTGTTACGCTTTATTGCCTCGTCAATAAACGTCTCTGCTTTTTTCAGATAAAGGGGGTCTACCTCGCAGCCATCCTTGAGCATATCGCATATTGTAGATGCGTAGGAAATTCTCGGGCCTGCATTAAGCTCGGCGGGATCGATTCTTGCAATCCTGTCAATTGCGTTGTTGTCCTCGTTCAGTGCCGAGATCCTCTGTCCGTTTCTTTTATGCCATCTCGAGAGCACCTCGTGATAGAGGGGATAGCCGCCGAAGACGTTAGGGTAGATGCCGCTGCACAGCTCTCGCAGTCCGTCATTGTTTTTTGTGTTTTTATAAATTATGGAAAGAGCGTAGAGGGCGGTAAAATAAATATCCAACTCATTGGACGTGCCTTGATTTCTGAGTGCTTCTCTGAGATTTGCACGTAAAAGAATGGTTTTCAGCACATCCTTCATCAGCTCGTGTGCATTTTGAACGAAAAAGCCCATAGCCAGATTGAATTCGTACTTATAGGTAGTGTATTCGGTTGTAATTATCTCAAGCACCCTTCGGGTTGGCTCCACCATTTCCTCTGCCATAGTGAATTCACTTACGCGGTCGATATTTTCGAGGAAAATATTTTTCTCAACGAATGCCTGAACCTCTTCGTGTAAAATTATGCTCATAAGCTCCCCCTAAAAAACTTTTTCGACATTATTATACCATTAACGCCACGAAAAGTCAACGGATCAGCCTGTAAAAAAGAAGCCCGTCGAATAAATCGACGGGCCTCGGTTATGTAATTAATAAAATTAATTATATACGTATCTGTTCAGGAACTCCCACACACGCTCGATTGGGATGGCGTGTCCTATCGGGCCAACTCCCGCCTGTGCTGCGTAGTTTACGCCGATAACCTTAAGCTCAGAGCTTAAGACAGGGCCGCCGCTTGAGCCTGCACGCCTTCCTGCATCGTGACGTATCACCTCAAATTTTACGTTGCTCCTATATGGCTCACAGTCCTCAAGGGTGATGACTTCGTATCCGCGAACCTTACCGTATGTGATAGAGTTGGTCTGGCCATCAGGTGTTCCGAGGGAGATAACGTCGTTGTTGATTTCGGGATTTTTCTTGGCTAATTCAAGCTTTTCAACCTCGCTTGAGCTCGCCTTGAAATAAATGCAGGCAAGATCGTAGTCGGGCGAGATAGCCTCCTCGCCATTGTTCGGGTTCTCGTATAAATATCCCGTATATTCGTTGCCCTTGTAGTCTACTATCGTATATTTTACGTAATCGTAGTCGGGATGCCTCACGGCAACGTGACAGTTGGTAAGAACGTAGTAGTAGCCGTCGCTTATCTCAAAGCAGAAGCCCGAGCCGAATACTACTTCAAGCGAGCCTGTTTCTATAATACCCAAAAGGGCATTGTAATATTTTACACGAATGGTCACAACGCTCTTCATCGTGTTTTGAGAGATCTCGTTGGTGATGCCTGCCGCATCAAGCTCAAATCTTGCATATAGGCTGAAGCTATTGGTAACCTCTTTTGAGAAATCGTATCTTGCATCACCGCTCTTATAGAGAAACCAGCCGACGAAGGTGTAGTTTTCCATCGTGGGGCTCTTGGGCATCGCCACCGTCTCGCCGTATTTTACCTCAGCGGTTCTGTAAACCGAGCCGTCGTCATATCTGAAGGTGACGGTAAAGACCTGATTTTTATCGACTATGTCATCCTCCCTGCATCCCGTCATAACGCAGGACAGCGTGCATATCAGCAACGCCAGAAGGCAGATAATGATTCTCGTTCTCCTCATATTTCCCTCCATAATTTCTTTTAAGACAATTATATCACACCCTCCTGGATTTTGCAACCGATATACAAAAATTTACAAAAGCGGCCAAAAGCAACAGACGGTTGCTTGAAAAAACGAATGTCCCGTGCTATAATGAAAAAAAGAGGTGATAATATGGAAACGAAAAATATTATTTTTGAATTGAGAACTAAGGCGGGACTATCACAGGAGGAGCTTGCCGAGAGGGTGTTCGTCACAAGGCAGGCGGTATCCCGCTGGGAAACGGGCGAGACCACACCGAATACCGAAACGCTGAAGCTTCTGTCAAAGCTCTTCGGCGTGTCCATCAATACCATTCTCGGCTCACCCAGGAGGCTTGTTTGTGACTGCTGCGGTATGCCTATTGACGATATGACTATCAGTCGCGAGAGGGATGGCCTATTCAACGAGGATTATTGCAGGTGGTGCTATTCGGACGGTGAATACACCCTTGATTTCTGGCGTCAGTACGACGGCAACCCCGATAGAAGAAAGTTTGACGAGTTTCGGGCACAGCTGGTCTCGGAATTCAATATCCTTCTTCGGTTGGAGGGGCTTCCGCCCATATCAGATCTTAACGTTCTGTCAGGCGAGTTTATTAATCTTGAATACACTTTGCCAAACGGCGAGAGGGTAAAATTCCTTGATGACAATGCCACCTATCTCGGCAGTCAGCTGGAGCAGGGCGGCAGATGCTTCGGTCTTACTGCAAATATGGATTTTCTTCTTATCTGCAGCTATGAGGAGGAGGGCGAAAGCCCCGAGATCGTTATATATAAAAAGAGATAAAAAAAGACCGAGTCAAGGGCTTTAAGCATAAGCTTGTGACTCGGTCTTTTTTTATCTTAGCACAAAGGAGCAAGTGCAGATATAAAGCTCCTGTTTATTGCTTTAAATTATTAATAAATTCCTCCGCGTCACGAAGTATCTCACGCGTTTCATCAAATGTCAGAATCTCTAACGCCTTATCATAAGGAATAAAGCCTGCCTCAAGCACCTCTCCTTCTTGGCAAATTATGCTGTCATTGGTGCATTCGCCGAGAAAATATACCACTCGCTTTACCGCATCGGGAATGCGACGCAGGGGATATTCTATCTGCCGTCTGAAGCCGTCTATAGCCTTAACCTCAACGTTCGTTTCTTCCTTAAGCTCTCGGCGGGCGGTGTCCATCTCGCTCTCGCCCTCCTCCATATGTCCCTTGGGAAAGCCAACGTCACCGTTCGGGCTTTTGATCAGCAAATAGCAGCTTTCGCCCCCCTCCTCTCGGTAGGCCACAAATCCGCAGGACGTTATGTATCTCATCACTATTCCCCCTCGTAATAATCCACGTCCGCATCATCGGGATAAAGCTTGTTTATCCCCATACCCCACACGCCGATCTTTTCGGAGTCGGGATAAACGGTAATATCCACCTCCTGCACCGCGTCGAAATCTATGTATACCAGCATTTCGGTTTCGGATGCGTTTGTCAGCTTGTGAGCACCCTTGGGGCCGGTGGGGAAGAACAGAAGCTCGCCTCCGCGAACGGTACGCTCACCGTCGGGAGTTCTGAGAATGCCCTCGCCGCTTATGATGTAGAAGGTCTCCTCATTGTTATGATGGTAGTGATAGGGGTATGCGGCCTTTTTCGGTGGCAGCTCGTAAACGCTGACTACAGAGCTCTTCGCCTCGCCAAAGGGCAGAAGCTTGCGTCTGTAGTACTCGTATTCGGTATGCTCACATCTGTGCGTTGCAGGTATATCCCCAATTGATTTATGCTTGATATCGCTCATATTTTTATCCTTTTTCCTGTTATATTAAAAGCAAAACGGGTTTTCAATACTCTCTTTACCGAACAGCCTTGTCGCCATCCTGTACATAGCCCTGGCGTGAATCCTGTCGTGCCAGATAAAGCGGCGAAGCAGCTTGCGAAGCGACCAATCCTCGCCATAACTACCTTCTACGGTAGGGTTATTGAGATAATCCACCCTTTCTTCAAGCCGTTCAAACCCGCGTTTTCTGCACTCGTAAATATTGCCGTTGTTGTCAGCATCAACGTCTATTTCAGCAAAATAATATTCATTTACATTTTTGGTATGCTCGTACATCTCGTCAGCAGAGCGGGGAACACTACCGTAAAAGGTTTGTCGCTCGGCTGATGCTGTCGCCGCCTTGTCCGGAATGGATCGGTAAAGGGTGAGAAAATCCTCTGCAGATTTTAATGCCATAGCCTTAAGAGTCCTGTATTCATCACTTGTCAGGGGCGTTTTTTCGCCTTCAAATATTACGTCCGAATCGGCGTCCCGTATATCAAGCTCGCTTTTCTTCTCCTCGGTTATTTCCACGCATATTTCATCATCAATGCAGCGTCCCAACCAGTTGGAATATGATATTATTTCCTCCTTAATTTTTTCCACCGCGACCTTAAGGCTCTCGCCTCTGGTATATGCACCCAGGTAATCTATTGCATAAAGCAGACTGTCGTCGCCGTTATGCTCCCATACGCATTTAATTACCGTCATCTTCTTATCAGTATCCCCTTCATAAATTCCGATTCGTTATGGAATCTATAGATAATATCCATCTCCTCCTCGGTACAGCCGATAAGCAGCTTTATCTCAGAGTCCCGCTTCATAAGGTCAACGATGCACATTACGGCATTTACTCTGCCGTCGGGCAAAGAGCCACGCCACAGATCAATTCCGCCGCCGTCCATCGACGCGGTGTCCTCTATATATCCGTAATCCACCTCGTATATGCAGTCGGGGAATCTGGGATGACAGCTGCCCTTTGGTCTGTCTATTACGATTTTCCCCGTGTCAACCAGCCTGTCCACAGCACTCCAGAATTCTTTATCCATATCTGCCTCCAACGGTTTAGTATAGCTACATTATATCACGAATTCTCCGAAATATCAACGGTTTAATTCTGTTTTCCAATAAATCAAAAAGCCCGACGTTTAAGTCGGGCTTTTTTCAAGGTGCAGCTCTTAATATCCTTTGTTCTATTCGTATTTTTTCATAAATGCGTCGGGATTTTCTATAGCTGTAAATAATCCGAGTCCCCACCTGAAGTCCTTTTCATACAGGGCAAGGGCAGGGTAATTGTCCGTGCTTTTCAGCCTGAAATTCCGCGTATGAACAAAGCGGTCGGAGTCCTTGGCGTATTTATACAGATTACGTATTTCCGAGGAGCTGTAGATGGGCTCTCCCGCATCGTTTGTTGGGATATGGAATCTACTTCCATTCTCGTAGCAAAGATCCGAGAATCTCACACCCGTGAAGACGAGAATCATTTTATCGCTCTTTTTATATTTTTCGTATCCCTCGGTGATTATCCTCGACGCCTCCTTTGCCTCGGGAGCAAGGTCGATGCCGAAATCCTTGAATCCGACACATTGGCTGTACGCTTGTTCTCCAAGCTCGCCTCCCGCATTCCGGGCGAAGCTGATTGCGGTGGTATAGCTTGACGTCAGATAGAAATCACCGTATTGAAAGTGTGAATCTCCGTAGGAGTATACCAGGGAATCAAGAAAATATCTGTTGCTTTTGCGACGGTATTCGCGAGACTTATCCTCGGGGATTATGTTGCTGTATCCCAGTTTTTTCGCAAATTTCATAACCCTGTCGCAGGCGGCAAAGAAGCTCTTGCGTTCCTCCTCGCCCACCTCTAAGGCGTATTTTCGCGTACCGTGGAAGAGAGGGATAAGACACTTTCCCTCCTCGCGTGACGCCTGCTCTGTTTCATATTTTTCAAGTTGAAAATTTTCGTATTTTATCATAAAGCCCCCTCGATCGCTCAAAGGTTTTCTTCCTTTTCAATAAGCTTGTATATTCGTACTGTTGACAGCGGATCGTATACGTATCCGCAGAAGCTGAGTCCGGTCGTGGTCAGAATACAGTCATCCACCATATCGGCGGGCTCGCCCTTGATGGGACATTTTGCAATGATCTTAAGCTCCTCGTCCATAATGGCTATCCTGCCCTTTTGAGATAAAACGACGCGATTTTTACTGTCAAAGCCAAAGGGATAGGTACCTCCCGGCAGTCTTGCACGTTTGCTTTTATAGGGGTCTGGAGCCCTGTCGTTAAATACTATTCCGTTCATCGTCTCCCCGTCAAAGTCATAGAAGGATTTCTCTGAAGCAATAGGAATCCTGCCTTGACCGAATTCCTCCTCTGAGATCGGCTCCAGCCGCTCTCCCGTGAATCGAACGGGAACAAGCTTGTCCGAGCCCTCTGCGTCATATCCGAATAAATAGCAGTGCTTCTTTTGGGTGTGATCACCGAAGCAGCTTCTGTATATCTTTCCCTTGATCTCGACTACTAATTTGAGCCCTACGGGAGCTCCTTTGCCCGAGATTGCCTCCTGCGTTTTTATATATTCGGTGTAAAGCTCGTCGCCTCTTTTTCTGTTAAGCCAATAGGGGTCGTAAATACTCTCCTCGCTTGGCATCAGGCAAACGCCGAAGAACTCCTCCAGCAGCCTTGTTTTTTCGTCCGCATCACCGCAGTCAAGTATGGCTGACAGCCGCTTTTTATATCCCTCACCGTATCCGATCAGGGCGGGTATTCCGTATACGTTTTTGCTTTTGACAAATTCATCGTCCGAATACAGCACCGTGCATTTTCCACCCTGGAAAAATCTGAACTCGATATAGTCACTGTCGTGTATATAGTAGTGCAGCACGGGACAGTTAACTCTTTTGGAGATAAGCTTAGCCTCGTTGACCGATGCCTGCTGCAGGTTGTCCGACAGCTTGCCTATACAGGTATACCACCCGTCCGAGAAGGACTGAAATTCAAATCCGTAAACCCTGACCGCACCCTTGCTGTAAACGTGTATACTTGATAACGTGGTTCCCATAAGCATCTCCTTGATATGATCGTGTATAATTGCCCCAATTATATCAATTGTAGCACCGTTAAATAAATTATACTATATAAATACATTGTTTTCAATAAAAATGTAAAACTTTAGCCCGCCTCGCCTTGTGTTGTGTATCACTCGACTCAACAGTAAAAAAACAGCCCTTTACCGTATAAAACGCGACAAGGGGCAATAGAAAAGAGCAGATTATATCACTTCGCTTGTGATAAGTAAAATCCCATTTTCATTATGTTTATTAACTAATCTAAAACCTTTAATTGCAAAAACAAAAGAAAAAAGCCTTACTACCTGTGAGATAGTAAGGCTTTCTTTGGTTGTGCAGGTGAAACGTAAAACGACACCTTTGAAATATGAATTTATCTATGTAATGGGATTTAATCAATATAGACTATACCCATTTGATCGGTATCGATCCTGATCTTCGGGAGTCCTTCTCCTGTGAGACCTTTGAGCTTGCTAAGCTGGAACCATACGTCACCAAGCTTTGCATTGACATTATACTCGGACCTGCTGACCTTAGCACCCAAAGCGTCAAATACCCTTGCGAAGTCGTCAAGACTGCTCTCGGTGGTCAGACCGTAGATTTTCACCGAAGGATCGGTGATCTCTATGTGAACTATTCCCGACGTTTTGGAATCCACCTTGGGATAATTACTCACCGTGTAGTGTACGTAATAGTCATGTGTGGCGGTGCCCAATTTTACGTCCTCTGAATACCCTTCGCCGAGGAATCCGTCGTATACAATCGCATGCCCCTCGTAATCGCTTTCATCAACGATCTCTCCGATCCAGAACTCAAGCGTTGTTTCGCCTCCCACATTCTTTCTTGGAAGCTCCTGTATTACAAAGTAAGGCATATCCATAGCTTCACCGAAAACCGGCAGATATTGCATTTTACAAGAGCAAAGGCTAAGCAAAAGCATAACTGAAAGAAGAATCGTGCAGATAATTTTTTTCATAATGTCGCTCCTTTTCTTGTATCTATAATTTTACCGTTAAATAAATCTTTTTTATCTTTCATCTCGGATATCCTTTGTTGCAGTTTAATTATATCATACATCTATAAAAAAGTCAAGAACGGGTTATCTGCTATTCGTCGGTCGGACACGCAAAATGACGCAGTATGTTGCCGTCTGCGGACGGCAAGCATAGACCCCGACGCATTCGGCACTTCGTTTGAATGCTCGGCCATAGAGCGTAGCTCGTGAGGTTCAAAATCCCATAAGCTCCGACAGCCAAAGAAAGAAAAAAGCCTTACTACCTATGAGATAGTAAGGCTTTCTTTGTGTTGTACCGCCAATTTAGATGCCACCGTAAAAAAGTCAATAAAATCAAGGGCTTTCGGCTATCTTAGGCAATTTCATGTGCATCCTTAATAGATGCCTTTGACAGTTACGGTTCGCTACTTGTTTTTACAATTTTAATTTCCGTGACCGTTCCTTCGTAAAACATTGTTCCGCTCATTTCTGTACTAATAAATGTATTCTCATCTGTGATTTGGCCACTTGCAGTAAGAATATGACTTTCTGTTTCTTTTGAAGTATCGTAGATATGAAGAGTGATTTCTTGCGGTGTTATTCCGATAAATTCCATACGAATAGGAATTGTTTTGCCATTTGTAATCCACTCGCCCTTTTGTAATTCAAAATCATACCAGAATTTTTGAGTTTCTTCTTTGTAAATATTATTATTCGTATTGAAAAAATCAATATAGGTTTGAGAAACCCAGCTGAAATAAAAATCCAAGTTCTTATCAATGGAAAATGTAATCGGGATTTTTTCTTCGGTTTTGGAATTGATAAGATAAGATGAATTCATAGCACCTTTCTCAAAGCTGTACGTGTGGTTGCAGGTGCTTGAATGAACATGATCTTTTTCTGTGGGATCAAATATTTCGACATAGCAATCAAGCCCACCATCGCCCGGAAACATTGATGGCACAAGATGGTGCTCCAAATAAACTGCTTCCGTCTTATCTCCCTTTACCCATTCACCGTAGAAATTAAATTGAGAATTGCTACTACACAAAATACGGATATATTCATTTTCGGATATTGTGTAAACCATTACGCAATCTTCGTTGGGTAATTCCAAATCTTCGGGAGGCGTTTGGTGGCAAGATGTAAAAGCTAATACGAGCATTATTAACGAAACAATGACAGCGGTTAATTTAATGTTTTTCATCCTTGCGCTCCTTTTTTATCAGGTATTCATAATATTTTTCTAATATCTTTTTATTTTTCTCAAAATCAAGCATTTCTATCTTTTTCTCATTTATCCAATACGCCTTTTGAATAATGTCATAAGCGTATTTTTCATTCTCAGTTTTCGGGGGATTGTGGAGGAAATAAGTCTTGCATCTATGCAATGTTAATTTTACTTGATAATATGGCTTTAGGTCTGCCATTTTCTCGCTCCTTTCGGGTGGTAACACACATTATAGCGAAAGATTGCGAGAAGTCCAGAGGGTTGGGGGAAAATTATTTATTATCTTGATTTGCTTTAGCTGTATTAAGGGAAGAAATTAAAATCCTTTTCAGCTCCGTACATTTATCGAGCAAGGTTTTGTTGTGGTAATATCCACTTTCCAAAACAAGTTCAATCCAATATTCCGTTTCGGAGCATTCTTTTAATGCTATTTGTAATTTGGCGATAAAGTCAGCCTTGCCGTGAGCGTAAAAAGCTTCTCTGATATTCGCGCCTATGCTTGTTCCCGAGCGCAAAAACTGATTTATCAAAGCGCTTTCACACTTTGCCACTCTGAGTTCCTTGCATACTTGTATCACTTCAAGCGCAAACGCATTAGATTTCACTATCAAAGGGCTATCAACCATAACCTTACCACCTTTCGCTTTGCTATATCAATTATACCATAAAACCTATTACTTTTCAACCTGATATAATAAAAAATG
>JAZQDF010000095.1:0-4263 GCA_045546635.1 Eubacteriales bacterium | reverse complement strand
CACTGTGCCGAAGGCACAACATCATTCACGCAGTGAACATCACTGCCTTAGGCTTCATCATTTGCCCGTGAGGGCAAACATCGTTTAGCGTGAATGCTCTGTTAAGAGCATCACGCTATATGTTCTTCGTCTTTTTTATTCAAGATTTGCTTTTACAAGCTCCTTGTATTCATCGTAGCTATATAGCAGGTTCAGGGCCTCCAGCAGAGCTTTTGGCGTCATATCGTCGGGCAGTCCTGCGGCAAGAGAAACTTTGCGTCGGTTCTCACTCGCACCCTCGCATCCGGTCAGCTTATCCAGGAAAAAGTCAACTTTAGTTATCATTTTGCCGCTTTTCACCTCGGATTTGCCCGCCTCGAAGGGAGCGAGCAGGCGTAAGATCACGTCCTTTTCCATTCCCTCCACACCAAGCGTGCCGCTTGCCGACGGGCGTCGCTTTCTTTTTTCCTTGCCCTCGATCTTCGGGATAAAGAGGTGATGTATTTTATCGGGCGGAAGTATTCCCGACAAAAATCTGCGTATCTGCCTTCCACCTCCGTCCGAGTCGGTGAGTATTATTACTCCATCCGCAGCGATCCTGCGTATAAGGGCCTGCTTCTCCCTGTCGTTGAAGATTGAGAAGCCCCCCGTGGTGATTATCGTAGTGTCGATAAAGCCCGCCAGACTGCTTTTATCATACCTGCCCTCAACGATAATGGGCAGGGAAATTTTAATTCTTTCCATTTTCTCTCTCGTATTTATGGCACAGAGCCTTCATAGGACAGCTGTGGCAGAGGGGCGACCGTGCGGTGCAGATCTCCCTGCCGAAAAGGACTATTCTGTGACAGAAATCGCTGCCCTCCTTCATATCTATCAGTCCGCGGAGGATGCCCTCAATCTTCGTCGGATCCTTCTCGCTCTCGGGATACATTCCCAGCCTGCCGCAAATTCTGATGCAATGGGTGTCGCAGACGATGGCCTCCTTGCCGAATATGTCACCCAGCAGAAGATTTGCGATCTTTCTTCCCACACCGGGAAGCCTCAGCAAATCGTCCATATTATCGGGAAGCTCGCCGCCGAAGTCGGTGATAAGCATACGGCTGGCCTCTCTTATGTTATCGGCCTTCATCCGATAGAGACCGCAGGGCTTTATTATCTCCTCAATCTCCGAAAGCTCGGCACTTGCCATTGACATAGCGTCGGGAAACCTGCGGAACAGCTCCTCGCACACGATATTTACTCTCGCGTCGGTGCACTGTGCCGACAGCCTGCCCATTACCAGCAGCCTCCAGGGGTCACCGCCGTAATGCAGGGCACACTCGGCATCGGGGTATAATTCCTTCAGCCTATCGACTATTGCCGACAGGCGTTTTTTCTTCTCGCTTTTCGTCATTTCAGTATACCGTCTATGAGTTTTTGGGTAAGCCTTACCGAAAGGCCCACCACCGTGTCGTAGTCACCCTCGATTTTTTCGACGAATTTACCTCCGCCGCTCTGGATGCCGTAGCTGCCCGCCTTGTCCATAGGATCGCCGCTGTCAACGTATTCCTCGATCTCAGGCTCGCTCATCTCTCTGAAATACACCGCGGTGGTGGCAACGCCGCTGACACACCTGCCGCCGTAATGCACCGCCACGCCCGTATGTACGTTATGGGCTCTGCCAGACAGCATTTTCAGCATAGCGATGGCGTCGGCTCTGTCACGGGGCTTGCCGAGGGCAACGCCGTCCACCTCTACCAGCGTGTCGGAGGAAATTACAACGGCATCATCGCCGACCTCCTTCGCCACCGCACCGCCCTTACGAACGGCAAGCAGCTCTACACCCTCTCTCGGGTGAATCTCTGCGGGCAGACTCTCGTCCACCTCTTTTACTATTATTTCAAAATCCTTAATTATCTCGCCGATAAGCTCGCGGCGTCTCGGCGACTTTGATGCAAGTATATATCTCATATTTTCCCCTCAAAAAAGCGACTGCCTATTACCGATATGGCATAAACAATCGCTTATTTGTAATGTTTAGTTTACAAAACCAATCTTTCTTCTTACCTTTGACATAGTTTTGCGTGCGTAGTAGGCAGCCTCGTCAGCACCCGCCTTCATAACCGCCTCCAGATGTGCCTTGTCCGCCATAAGCCTTGCGAACTCATCTCTTACGGGTGCAAGACCGTCGGCACAGGCCTCGCCTACCGCCAGCTTGAAGTCACCGTAGCCACGGCCGTCGAACTCACGCTCGATCTCCTCGAAGGTCTTGCCGGTGAAGGCACGGTAGATGGTCATAAGGTTGGATACACCGGGCTTGTCCTCGCTGTATCTTACGCAGGCGTCAGAGTCGGTGACTGCCTTCTTGAACTTACGCATAACGTCATCCTTGGAGTCAAGGATGTATACGACTGCATTCTGATTTGTGTCGGACTTCGACATCTTCGCGGTGGGCTCGGCGAGGGACATAATCTTCATCGTGTCGGTGGGGATAAAGCCCTCGGGAATAGCGAAGGTATCACCGTAGATCTGATTGAATCTCATTGCAATATCGCGTGCCAGCTCGAGATGCTGCTTCTGGTCGATGCCGACGGGAACCAGGTCGGTCTGATAGAGCAGGATGTCCGCCGCCATAAGCGTGGGGTAGGTAAACAGACCTGCGTTGATATTCTCGGAGTGCTTTCTGCTCTTGTCCTTGAACTGCGTCATTCTCGACAGCTCGCCGAACATAGTATAGCAGTCCAGCATCCAGCCAAGCTCGGCGTGGGCAGGCACGTGGGATTGGACGAAGAGGGTGTTCTTCTTCTCGTCAAGGCCGCAGGCCATATAGAGTGCCAGCGTCTCGTAGGTTCTTCTGCGAAGCTCGGCGGGGACCTGTCTTACCGTAATTGCGTGAAGGTCAACTACACAGTAGAAGGTCTTGTAATCCTCCGAAAAGCGGGAGAAGTTTTTTATGGCACCGAGGTAATTTCCTATAGTAAGATTTCCCGAGGGCTGCACGCCCGAGAAAACTATTTTCTTATCTCCAAGCATATATCTTTCCTTTCGATAGTACAAGTAATATTCATAATAGAAAATTATACAATGTATTTTGATTTTTGTCAAGTGAAAAACCGACTTTTAGCAAAAGTTTGATATAAACGGAGGCTTTTCCCCTCCTTTTCGGGTAAAAATAACGAATAAATGTAAATAAAATAAAAAAATATAAAAAAATTTAAAAAAACATTTGCATTTTTGAATATTGTATGCTATAATAGTTCAGCGGATTGTACGACAAGCAAATTTTCCGGCGACGAGCAGGCCCGCAAAATCGTCATCTCCGCCACAAAATCCGATCAATTTAATCGCGTCTCTGACGCGGAATTTGAAATAATTTTTATACAAGGATGAAAGACATGAAAAAGAGAATTGTTGCTTTAATTCTTACCGTCGTGATGTCTCTTCTCACTCTCGCAAGCTGCGGCAGCTTCGACTTTGTTGAAGAGGATCTCACATCTTACGCTACCTTTAACAAGGCAGAGTTCCTCGAGAAGCTGCAGAAGCTTGAGATCGAGGATGGCGAATTTACTACCGATGCAGCTACCAGAGCGAAGCTCGTTGCTGCTAAGATCTACAACGTTATCGTTGATAAGATTATTGCCGAGACCGATGAGGACGAGCAGGTTAAGTCCGGCAACCTCACCGCAGGCGACGTGCTCTACTTCGTTTACTACGCAGTTGACGCAGAGGGCAACGTATTCAACGGCTCTGATATGAGCCAGGGTACCATCACCTCCACCTCCACCGCTATCAAGAACAGACACGTTGTAAGACTTGCTGATTATCTTGACGGCGACGGCAAGGAGCTTCTTAAGCTTATTGCCGAGAACGTAAACAAGGACGTTGATATCGCTGACTATCTCTACTCCACCAAGACTATCGCTGAGATCGCAGCCGATGCGAAGGAGAAGCTTCTTGAGACCAAGGCTGATGCAACCGATGCTGAGATCAAGGAGGCACAGAAGGAGGCTCTTAAGCTTGCTGCAGGTGATAAGATCTACGTATCCTACACCCGTGCTCACTCCGAGACCAATGCTGAGGGCGTAACCACTCTCGTAACCGAGAAGGCTGCATATGAGTACATCACTCTCGACGCTGAGAACGCTCTTCACGCACTCCTTATCGGTGACAAGGCTTCCGTTGACAACGACGGCAAGGTTACCGTAGATGGCGGCATCAAGGTTACCGTAGACGGCGTTGAGTACACCTACACCAACGTTAAGGTTCTCTGGCACGTTGAGAGCGAGGAAGTCGGAGGCCAAGCGG
>JAZQDF010000094.1:0-7541 GCA_045546635.1 Eubacteriales bacterium | reverse complement strand
GGTTGCCTTTGCAATAGCGGAGTTCGCTCTGTCGTAGATACAAACAGATCCACGCTGAGAAGCACCCTTCTCGTTGAAGTAGATACCTACTCTGTCACCGCCGCGAACGATCTTGGTGGTGTCAACGCCATATCTGCGGAGCGAGTTAACTGCCGCCTGGCCGATTGCGTGTGCGGGAAGCTTGGTTACGAAGGATGCGTCCATACCGTAGTTAGCGAGGGATACGGCAACGTTAGCCTCGCCGCCACCGAAGGTAAATTCAACGTGGTCGCACTGTACGAATCTCTCGTAGTTATAGGGCTGAAGTCTGAGCATAAGCTCGCCGAAGGTTACAATTTTCATTTTCAAAAATCCTTTCGATTTTTTAATTTTTTAATAATTCACCGCATATATTGTATCATAACGGTTTGAGAAAATCAAGTAAAATCCGAAATTTACATATTATTAATATAATATGTCGGACGGGATGAGGCTTTATTTTGCCGAAAGCTCGCTTATACAGGCCGAGCAGATACGCTTTTCCCTGTATTCGATAAGTCCCTCGCTGCTGCCGCAGAAGTGACAGACGGGAACGTATTTTTTAATGATTATTTTATCCTCCTCGCAGAAGATCTCGACGGGATCGGTGTTCGCGATACCAAGCTTGCGGCGAAGCTCCTTCGGTACTACCACACGGCCCAGCTCGTCTATGTTTCTTACAATTCCTGTAGATTTCATTTTTGCTCTCCTTTTTGGTTTTACGACTTGATTTTATCATATTCTGTATTTTTTGTCAATAGAATTTCGGAAAAAATTACCATTTTTATGGAAAGGACGGTAAAGCTATGTTGTGTGTGAAGGAAGGGGCGGCAGAGCAGGTTCTCTCGCTTTTGCCCGTCGGTATAGGAGAGGAAATTCGTCGGCTGGCATACGGTCGGCGTGGAGGACTCGGTCGGATACGCGAGATACGTATACGCTCGGGCGGTGCCTGTACTCTGACTCTTGGGGAGGAGGAAATAAGGCTTTACGCCCGTCCCGACCGCGACGAGATGGACAGCCTCTGTCAGAGGATACTCGGCGGTGCTCTGTACGCTCACCGCGACAGCATCGCGTCGGGATATATCAGCCTCGGTAACGGAATTCGCGTGGGCGTTTGTGGCTCGGCGGCCTATGAGGGCGGTCGGCTGGTGGGCGTTCGCGATCTTTGCTCGCTTGCCTTCCGTATCCCATCGGGCGAGTGCGAGTTTGCCGACGAGCTTTACGGGGTGTATCTTCGGGGAATAGGACAGGGGATGCTAATCTATTCGCTGCCCGGGGTGGGCAAGACCACCGCCCTTCGCTCGCTTGCCGCATTGGTGGGTGGGGGTGACCGTCCGATACGGGTTTGCGTGGTGGACGAGCGATCTGAATTCGTGAGAGAGGATTATTACGGATGTGAGGTCGACATTCTCTCGGGCTACCGACGCCCCGCAGGCATAGAGATAGCAACCAGAACGATGTCCGCCCAGCTGATAATGATAGACGAGCTTTCGGCGGAGGATGGCGAATCGCTGCTCGGCGTTCTGCGATGCGGAATTCCTATCGTGGCTACGGCCCACGCTGCCGATTTTGATGAGATTATGAAAAGGCCTGCCCTCCGCCCTCTGATCGACCTGGGCGTATTTTCGGTCTACGTCGGTATAACCCGCGGGGAGAGTGGATACAGGCTGCAGGTGGACAGGGTATGAATTACTATCTTCGTCTGCTGGGGGCAATGCTCGTGGGCGTGGGGGCAATACTGCTGCTTCGCAGATATGAGAAATACCTTCGCACAAGGCTTGAGGAGTACCGCGGTCTTATCTCGCTGATAGATCACGCCGAGGGCGAAATTTCAAAATTTCTCACCTACGGTAGCGAGCTTTTTCGTAATTTCTCCTGCGAGGCGTTGGAGAGATGCGGTCTTTTATCGGCTATATCCGAGGAGGGCGGGCTGTATGCCGCCTTCATAAAATGCAGGGGAAGGATGAGTCTTTCTGCCGCGGCGAAGGAGGAGCTTGGCTCAATGCTGTCGGCACTTGGTACAGGATACCGCGAGGGCGAGCTTGCCCTGCTTCGCAGAATAGGTGACAGCCTCGGGGCGTCGCTTAAGGAGGAAGAGGCCGCCGCAGAGAAAAATATCAGCATCGCCAGGGCACTTCTTATCGGCGGAGGTCTTGTGGCGATAATAATGGCATTATAAAGGGAGAAAAATGGATATAGATTTAATATTAAAGGTAGCGGGGGTGGGTATGATAATCACCGTGGTCTGTCAGATTATGTCGAAGGCAGGCAAGGAGGAGCAGTCCACTATGGTCTCGCTGGCAGGAACGGTCATTATTCTGATACTTATTGCCGAGAGGGTTGGCGAGCTCGTCAGCACGCTGCGTGAGGTTTTTGGCCTATGATAGCTAAAATATGCCTTTTTGCCCTTGCCTGCGGTCTGCTTGCCGCCCTGCTTCAGAGCCTCGGGTATAAATCAAAGGGGCTTTTCGCCACTCTCTCGGCCCTGCTTATCTTTTCTGCCATTGGCGGCGGACTTGCAGATATTTTCGGCGGTATTCTGTCGCTTACGGAGGGGGCAGGTATTACGGATGCGGTAAGATCCGCCCTGAAGGTCATCGGTCTCGGCTATATTTTCGGCTTCACCTCCGACGTTCTGCTATCTCTTGGCGAGGGGCTTATTGCCTCGGCGGTGACGGTGGCGGGACGGGTGCAAATGATGCTGGCAATATATCCGTATATTGATAGGGTGGTCAAGCTTGGCGTGGAGCTTCTGTCGTGAGAAAAATACTTATTTTGCTAACTATAATTGTCATATTACCTCTTTTTTCGCTAAAAATCGCGGCGGAGGATAAGGCAGAGGGCTTTATTTCTGATTTTTCCGAGATACTGCCTGACGGCTTTGACTCGCTTGCCGATACCGACGGTATTGTGAGCTATGCTGACGGTGAGAGCATTTTATCATACGTCGTCGGGGCCCTGTCGGGCGAGAGGGGTAGCATTATATCCTTTCTGATGACGCTTCTCGGCTCGGCGGTGCTGATCTCGGTGGCATCACTCTGTCACGAGGGGCTTTCGGGACAGGCCGAGGGGGCGGTGGGCTTTATATCCTCGGTGCTTATATTTTCATCTCTTGCCCCCATCCTTACCCGCGTAAGCGAGGCGATATCATCGATCAGCAGATTTTTTGCCGCCCTGATACCCATTGCCGCAGGTATAACCGCCCTGGGCGGCGGCAGTGCAACCGCCTCGACGCAGGCTGTTGGAATGTATACCGCACTTTCGACGGTGGGTGGCATCGGCGGTGAGATATTTCTCGGGCTCTCTGCCTTCGGGCTTGCCCTGTCTCTGATCTCACCTCTGGGAAACGAGGGGATAGGCTCGGTCATCCGCGGTCTTCGTGGGCTTTTCGGCTGGGTGACTGGAATATTCACCGCACTTATCACCGCCGCCTTCTCGCTGCAGACCATAGTGGCCTCGGCTGCTGACAGTGCTTCTATGCGGGCGGTACGCTATGCCGCCTCCGGCCTTATACCCGTAGTCGGCTCTACCGTTTCCTCTGCCATATCCACCCTTGCCTCAGGCCTCAGCTACGCCAAGAGCATTATCGGCGGCGGTGCTGTCGTGGTTATTTTATATATGGCCCTGACGCCGCTTATCCTTCTTCTTATCTATCGCCTTGCCCTGACGGTCAGCGGTATTTTTGCCGATTTTGCCGGCTCGGCTATGGCGTCGCGGATATTTTCCTCCTACCGCTATGCCCTGGATATGACGGTAACCGTCTATTCACTCTCAACCCTTATCTACCTTTTTGAGATAATAATATTTACGGTTATAGGAGTAAGTGCCTTATGAGCGGGTATGCAATTTCGCTGTTTCTTATCTGTCTTACCGTCGGCGTCTTTCTCTCGCTATGCTACGGGCGTGGGGGAGGAGAGAGCCTGGCCCTCGGAATAATTCTGCTGTCGGTTATTATCACTCCTCTTGCCGACGGTCTTATAGATTTTGACGGCGAAATACCGGGTAAGATTGAGATTCCCGACGGTATAGGGCAGGAGGGCATTGATTCGGTGATAGAGGAGGCCTTTGCCGATGGGATATGCCGTGCGGTAGAGGAGAAATTCTCGCTTGACAGGGAGAACATCCGCGTAAGGCTATATGGCTTTGATAAGGACAGCCTTACCGCCGATCGCATCAGAGTCATTCTGTCGGGCGGTGCGGCCCTCGCCGACTATAAGGCGGTGGAAAAATATATTGACGGATTGGGGGTGGGTGACTGTGACGTTGAGATCGAGCTGGGATAAGGGTATCCGCGACTTTCTGTCGGGCGAGGGGAGGGCAGGTCGGCTTATCGTGCTTATAACGGTAGGGCTTGCCCTGATATTGCTGGCAGGTCTGATACCCTCGGTCGGGGCAGAGCAGCCGTCAGGCGAGGAGGAGAGGCTAAAGCAGGTGCTTGAATCTATGGATGGCGTTGGCGAATGCGTGGTTATGCTGACCTACGAGTCTGACGGCGGTGTATATGCCGCCGCGGTGCTGTGCGAGGGGGCAGAGTCTATCTCGGTAAGGCAGGGCGTAATTTCGGTTATAACCTCGCTTTACGGCATCGGATCAAACAGGGTGGAGGTATGCCCTCTGTCAAGCGATACAAAATAAAAAAAGACGGTCATATTACGTAATACGCCGTCATAGTATTAATCAAGTAACAAAATTTAAGGAGATACATACAATGAAATTCGAAAAAATCAAAAGCTTCTTCAAAACCCGTGCAGCAAAGAGTATTATCGTTGCATCGTCCGCCCTGCTAATCGGCCTTGCCATCTATCTGAACTATCAGTGGTTCTACGATCCTGCGGGCTCGCTTGGCTACGGTGATAACAATATGGACGACGGCGTGTCGGATAATTCCTCTGCCTCGGGAGATGCATCGGGCGAGCAGGATTACTTCACCTCCACCGCACTTGACCGCCAGGAGGCACGCGACGAGGCACTCGACGTGCTGAAGATGGTAAGCGAGAGCGAGGAGTCCAGCGAGGAGGCAAAGGCCGAGGCACAGCAGAAGATATCCAAGATCGCCGTTGATATTCAGAACGAGGCGAATATCGAGACTCTCGTGAAGGCAAAGGGCTTTGAGGACTGCGTTGCCATCATCAGCGAGGGTGCGGTCAGCGTTATCGTAAGTGCCGAGTCGCTTCAGGCGGCAGAGGCGGCACAGATCCTCACCATCGTTTATGAGACCACAGGCATCAGCCCCGAGAACGTTTCCATCATTAGCAAGGGATGATGAATGCAGAATGCAGAGTGCAGAATTAATAGCCTCTCACTCCGGGAGAGGTGGCAGACGGAGTCTGACGGAGAGGGTTCTCCATTGCATTACCCTCTCAGTCACCTTTGGTGACAGCTCTCCCAAAGGGCGAGCCTTGGTGCAGATCTTAAAACAAAACAAAAAATCGGCAGTTTTACCTGCCGATTTTTCATATTTTAATTCTGCACTTTGCACTTACTATTTAGTCTACATCCTCCACGACTGTATCGGGAATCTGGTCGAGGACCTCGGGGTGATTGAGGTAACGCATAAGCTGCTTGAAGGCGGACGCGTAGTAGAAGCCGTCGCAGATACGCTCGTCGGTTACAACCTTGAAGGTGATGAAGTGATGATTCTCCTTGGTTCCGTCGGGCAGGGTGACCTCGCGGTTGAACATTCTGCCATAGGAAACGAAGATGGGCAGGTGGCCGAAGTCGTAAAGGTGGTGGTAGATCGCGGGAATACCCAGCGAGCCCATCGAGGTGATGATCATCGAGCCGTGGAAGGGGCTGATCTTGTGCAGTGCCTTCGGCATCATACCGAAGTAATCAAGTCCGCGAAGCAGACCGATAACCGCACGCAGCATAAGGCCGGGCATCTTAACGAGCTTGCCCACGATGGATTCAAAGTCGCCGTCCTCGTTCTTTGCCTCGATTACCGTCCTCTGGAACTTCTTATATACGTTGTAGATATTATCTCTGGGGTCAAACTCCACCTTGATGCAGGTGTCGGGAGACTCAAGCGACATATCCTTCTTGATGGTCATAAGACACTCAAGCTTGTTTCTGTGATAGATCTTCTGTCCTGCGATAAAGCGGTGGATACCCGGACGCTCGCAAACGACTCTTACGTAGGCGGCGAGGATCACGTGAAGAAGGCTCATATCGGTGTAGCCCTCCTTCTTCTTCTCCGCAAGGTACAGCTCGGCATTATGAATATCGATCTCGGCCTCAAACTGATTCTGCGAATCGGCTCTTACCTTCATAAGATAGGGCTCGAGATAGTGCATAGCGGGCAGGGTGCGAAGCTTTCTGCCGTCGTATCTGTCGCCGATGCGTCTCTTACGGGGCTTGTATGCGGGGGTGTCGAATTCAATTATACCTTCGTATTTTTCGCTTTTATCAACCTTTGCTGCCTTTTCCTCTGCAGCCTTTTCTAAAGCTTTTATGCTCATAACAGTTCTCCCTTTTTTGTATTTGGGTTTTATATGTCAAGCCGATTTGCCCTTGGCCGTCGGCGTTTTGTTTGTATTTTTGCTGTTTTTTTATTCCACACAGTCGGCATATTTTAACACATTTTTAATAGTTTGTCAATATATCAGGCTTATTTTGATCTTTTGTCAATTAATGTCGCAGGTAAAATGTCACAAAAAAGACGCTGAAAAAGGGGCCGAACGTCTCTTTCAAGGGGCGAATATACTAAATAATACGGCGTGCCTTTGTATAAAATGAATAAAAAAATAACAATCGGTGGCAATTTTAACAAAAATCGCCTTCGACTTTTAGGAAAAATGCAAAAATGCATTGACTAAAGCCTATCGATGTGCTAAAATAATTGCGTAATTTTTTGAGAAAGTCAGGTTAAAAAATGAAAAAGCTCAGAGTTGGTATTATCGGTGCTACCGGTATGGTAGGCCAGCGTTTTATTATGCTCTTAAACGAGCATCCCTATTTTGAGATCAACGCCCTTGTGGCCAGTCCCAGATCGGCGGGGCAGAAGTACGGCAAGGCGGTGCTCGGCAGATGGAAGATGACCGAGCCCTGTCCCGAGAGGATCCTTAATATGACGGTTATTTCCTCTGATAACGTCGAAGAGGTAAAGGAGCTTTGCGACTTCGTATTCTGTGCGGTATCTATGTCGAAGGACGAGACCCGCGAGCTGGAGGAGAGATATGCAAGAGCCGAGATACCCGTCGTTTCCAACAACTCGGCTAACAGATGGACTCCCGACGTGCCTATGGTCATTCCCGAGATAAACGACTCGCACCTTGCGGTCATCGAGGCACAGCGTAAGCGTCTCGGCACGAGGCGTGGCTTTATCGCGGTAAAGCCCAATTGCTCTATCCAGTCCTACGTTCCCCTTCTTACCCCCCTTATGAGGTTCGGCATCAAGGAGGTCGTTGCAACTACATACCAGGCTATCAGCGGTGCAGGTAAGACCTTTAAGGAGTGGCCCGAGATGGTGGATAACCTTATTCCCTTCATCGGTGGCGAGGAGGAGAAGAGCGAGCGTGAGCCCC
>JAZQDF010000093.1:0-4816 GCA_045546635.1 Eubacteriales bacterium | reverse complement strand
CTGTCTTGGCGTAAGTCCGTCTGCAAGGGTGTAGCCATCCATTGCCTCAATGTTGGCAAGTCCCATAGTGCTGGCAACCTCATCCCTGGCCTCAAGCTCGGCGAGCAGGGCTGCCTCCTTATCATAATCGCCCGCAGGCACGATAAGGGCTACCATATTGGTCGAGCCAAAGTTTTCGTTTATCATCTTCTTTGCAAGAGTCTGGTCGTTAAGCTTTGCTGCCTCCTGGTCTGTATAGCCGTAGGAGAAGGGGCAGGCACCCGATACAAGCATAGCCCCGATAATAATTACCGCGAAGAGAGGCACCACGACCTTTCTTGATTTATATGCGAATTTTCCGATAAATGAAACGTCGGGGATAAGGCTCTTGTGCTCGGTTTTCTTAAGTGCCTTGCCGAATACCATCAGCAGACCGGGCATTACCACGAATACCGATAGCATAGCCAGCAGTATTGCCTTGATAAGACAGATTGCCATATCCGGACCAAGCTTGAACTGCATAAACATCATTGCCAAAAGTCCGCCCACCGTGGTAAGCGAGCTGCCGAATACCTCGGGCACCGCCTTGGTAAGTGCCTCAACCACCGCATCGCGAAGATTGTGTCTTTCGTACTCCTCTCTGAAACGGTTGATAAGAATAACCGCATAGTCGAGGGAGAGGGCAAGCTGCAGCAGGCTGGTCACCGAGTTGGATACGAAGGATATCTCTCCGTATATGAAATTCGTACCCATATTGATGATCATAGCCGCCAGGAAGGTTATCATAACGACAGGCAGCTCCACCACCGACTTTGATGTGAGCAGCAGCATAAGTACGATTATTACCGACGCTACGATAAGTATCAGCATTATCTCGTTATCAAGAATATCGCCCATGGGGTTTCCGATATCCGAGCTGACGTAGCAGTCGTATCCCTCGGTAATTTTCTTTACCTCGTCAAGTGCCGTAGCACATCTTTCGTCGGTCTGGGAGTATGAGAAGGTCAGGGAATAGCAGGCGGATACGTTGTTATAGTGGGCGGCATCCTCGCCGAATTCCACCATCTGTATTCCCTCTATCTCGCCTATCCTCTCGGAAAGCTCCCACGCCTTATCAAGAGATATGTTGGCGACCATAATCTGTGCACTGCCGAACAGGGTAAACTCGTTCAGCATAATATCCACTCCCGCCTTGGAGTCGGATCTGTCGGGCAGAAAAGCGGTCAGATCGTTTTGTACCTCAACCCACCCCATAGAGAATACTGAAAAAATAACTGCGATGATAACAACAAGGAATATCAGTCTTCTTCTGTCAACGATAAATTCGGAAACCCTGTGCATAAAGCCCTCCGAACGCTTGCTTTTATTCTTCACGTAAGACCTCCCTCTTAACCTATCTTAGGATAAAATTTGATTAACTTGACATTTTTACAATTTTATATTATAATAAACTCAAATCAAATTCAACGACTAATTTTAGCGTGATTTCTAATTTTGGACTCAGAGTCTTAAATCGTCCAAAAAGTTGGATGCGGCAATTGCTTACGGTGGGCGTCAGAATAGGTCGCTGTGGCAGAATCGACACACCGTATCCGCGAAAAATGCGAAAATCTGACGAACAGTCATAGGAGATGAATATATGAAAAAGGAATACAGAAACTCCGCCAGAACCAAAAAAATGATCCGTGCCGCCTTCATCGATCTGTTGGGCGAGCGAAAGGTCATAGCCAACATCAGCGTTGCCGAGCTTGCCGAGAGGGCGGATATTGCAAAAAGCACCTTCTATAATCACTACGACGATATCTACGCCGTTGCCGACGAGATGCTCCGCGAGCTTATTGACAGCCTTAACAGTATCATTGACAGAATGGATAGGGTTAAAACGAATGATTACCACATATATATAAACAGTATTTTCGACTTCATAGGACATAACGAGGCCTTTTACCGTAAGGTCGCCGCCTCTCCCGACTCCATCTTCTTTATAGAGAGGATAAAGCACATTATCTCAAAGCGTGTGCTTGACAAGGTCAATTCGCCCTCCCTTTCGCCTAATAAGGCAGAGCGGTTCGTTCAGATCAGCTTTATCTCCAACGCCTGCGTTGATATTATGGTGGACTATTATAAGGGCAATATCGATATGCCCTTCGACGAGCTGAAGCGGGTTATTATGTCTATAATCGATAAGCTTATGTGATAAGCTTTTTCAAAAAAATACGCTTACGGAAGCAAAAATCCGTAAGCGTATTTTTTAATATTTACAGCCTTGAGAAAGGCCTTCAAGCTGCATTTTGTAAACAATTCTTTGAATAATCTCGTTTTTTCGTACGTTCCATTGGGGTGCGACCAGCAATTTCCTCGGACAATCGCCCGTCAGCCTGTGTACTGTGATATCGGGAGAAATATGAGTCAGGATATACACCGCCGCGTCAATATATTCCTCCATCGTGGGCGGCGTATAGCTGCCGTCTCTATATGCTTTTTCAAGAGCTGTCCCCTCCATTACGTATATTGAATGTATCTTTATTGCGAAAATATCGAAGCCCCTCAGGTACTCCACCGTTTCCTTGACGTCCTCTATATCCTCACCCGGCAGACCTACGATAAGATGAACCACCACGGGAATAGAGTGCCTTTTCAGTATCTCCATTGCATCCTCAAACACCCCTCTTGAGTACCCGCGGTTTATCAGCCTTGCTGTCTCGTCGCTTGCAGTCTGAAGGCCCAGCTCGATCCACACGTCCACTCTGTCGCGGTAGGATGCGATAAGCTCTGCTATCTCCTCGTCAATACAGTCGGGGCGTGTCCCGATGGCAAGAACCCTTATTCTCTCGTCAATAAGTGCCGCATCGTATCTCTCACGAAGCAGCTCCACGGGTGCATAGGTGTTGGTGAAATTCTGAAAATAGGCAACGAATATGTCATCATCCTCCGCATCGCGAAGGGCTTCGGAAACCTGCTCCTTTATGGACGCCGCAGGATCAATATGCTCGCCTGCACCTCGTTCGCCGCAAAAGATACAGCCGCCACGTCCCGCCTTGCCGTCACGGTTCGGACAGGAGAATCCGCCGTCTATGCATATTTTTCCGAGACGTCTGCCGTATTTTTCTCTGAAATATCCGCTTAAATTATTGTATAGCATAACCTCTCCTTACCTTCAAGCAGCCGAATACAAAGTCTTTTTCATAAGATATTTTATCACGTTTTAAAATAAAAATCAACCCTCGGTTATAAATCACCTCCCGATTGAGCAAAATAACTATGCATCAAGAAAGATGAAAGGAATGAATATCTATGGAAAAGGATAAGTCTGAATTAACAACCAAGAAAACCGAGAAGAAAAACGTGAGAAACTATCGTAAGGATGCTCCCGGTGCCGTATCAGGCATCAATACCCCCGGCATCGAGCTGCCTGCGTTCAATCCTCCCGTTCCTAACCGTGCCTGGACTGCTATGCGGCAGGGAATAGATATCGACGACCTTACCGATGAGGAAAAGCGTGATATGTATTACGGCAGGGACGATATCTTTTAACCGACGTTTTAACAAAAAGCCCGGATATCCGGGCTTTTTAATTTTTTTCTTGATTTTTTCATTTATTTGCTATATAATCTTATTAATGAAGATTTCCGGAGGAGATATGATACGAGAATTTTCCGTAAGGCCGAAGCCATCAAATAACAAGGCACGGGCAATGTTTATCGCCTGCTCTGTGCTGGCGTTTGCCCTTGTCACCCTGTCAACGGTCATTCCGCTTTATCGCGGGCTTGTAAGTATGGCGGGCGTGCTGCTTCTGACTCTTGCACTTGTCTTTTACACGAAATATATTCTGCCGATTTATTTTTATGATATCTTTATCGACAGCGACGGTACGCCTCTCTTCGTCGTAAGACAGCAGACGGGCAAGCGACAGTCCACCCTCTGCCGCATTCCTCTTAATGAGATCCTGCGGGTTGAGAAGCAGTCGCGTCAGCAGAGAAGGGATCATAAAACTCCCTATGAGGTGAAAAAATACGCCTACCTTCCCACTCTCGATCCTGATGAAATATACAGAATAACCACCTCGGGAAGATACGAGCGGGCGGAGATACTTATCGAGTGCAGCGAGGGCTTTGCAAAGATGCTTACCGTATATTCCGCAGAGGCTCGGCAGCTGCGTTCGGATGAATACTGAAAAAAGCGGGGCGGATGAGGAGCCTTACCTCAAAGCCCCCTTTTTCTATAACAAAATAAACATTACGGGCTGATTTTGCCACCCTTTTCAAGTACAAGCTCGCCGGCTCTTTTCAAGCAGTACAGCAGCATCACACCCGGCAGCAGCAGTATTACCAGCCTTGCCGTTACAGACTCCCGTAGAGTGTAGATCATAAGGCCGATGCCCGTTGCAGCAAGGGTGGAGATAAGGATGCCGACGGTCGGCAGCATATCCGCAAGCCCAACTCTGCTGAGAAAATATATACCCGTTGCCGTGCTCACGCCCTGACATATAAGCGTCACCGCCCCCGCCCCCGCGAAACCAAATCGGCCGATCAGCGTATAATTAAGGATAACGCAAAGAGTCGTACTGATAAGCGAGGTTATGACCGCATATCTTCCCTTGCCCGAATAGGATATTCCCACCGTCACCACCGAGGAGATGAAGTACAGCGGTGTTGACAGGGCAATAGGCAGTATTGCGGGCAGGGCGTCAAGGTATTCTCTCGGTGCAAGAATCAGCATCGCCTCGGGTGCTACTGCAATCAGACAAAGCGACAGGGCGGAGTAGCCTATGACCATTGGCAGCATAAGTCGGGAGATTTTCTCTGCCTCCCCAAGTCGGATCGTAGCCATGTCGTTC
>JAZQDF010000092.1:0-6198 GCA_045546635.1 Eubacteriales bacterium | reverse complement strand
TGAACGCGTAACCACCAATGCTTGTAACACCCTCTGGAATAACGATGCTTGTAAGCGAGCTGCAACCTGAGAACGTATAAGAACCAATGCTTGTAACACCGCCGGGGATATCAATGCTTGTAAGCGATGAGCAACCCTCGAACGCGTAACCACCAATGCTTGTAACACCCTCGGGAATAACGATGCTTGTAAGCGAGCTGCAACCTGAGAACGTATAAGAACCAATGCTTGTAACACCCTCGGGAATAACGATGCTTGTAAGCGAGCTGCAACCTGAGAACGCACCAGAACCAATGCTGATAACACTGTCGGGAATAACGATGCTTGTAAGCGAGCTGCAATCTGAGAACGCCTCATAACCAATGCTGATAATACTGTCGGGAATAGCGATGCTTGTAAGCGAGCTGCAACCTTCGAACGCAGAAGAACCAATGTATGTAGCACCTTCGTTTATAACAACCTCGGTGACGTTGGTACAACCATCAAGAATATTGTTTGGCACTCCCGTACTGCCGAACACAACGGTAGTGATGCTTGTTGTATTAAGGATTACGTTCATGCTTGAGCTATATGAGGAATTGTAGGTAACCTTGGTAAGATTTTCTGCCTTATAGAAAATCTGGTTACCGATGCTCTTTACAGATGCGGGAATTGTAAATTCGGTAAGTCCGGTACAACCGTAGAAGGCACGCGTGCCGATGCTCTCGGTGGTTTCGGGAATAACCAGCTTGGTAAGCTTTATGCAATCGGCGAAGGCCTTCTCACCGATGGCGGTTACCTTGTACTGTCTGATGTAATCGGGAATCACAAGCTCGGTGCCGTCAAATTTACCGATGCCGATAACGGTACAGGTCTCGCCGTCCAAATTCACCTCGTAGTCAATGCCGAGATCACCGATGAAGGGGATTATCTCCTCCTCGGTCTTCGCGTTGCATCTGCCACACTTCTTGTACTTATATCCGTCCTCGGTTTCGGTGGGCTCCTTCTCAATAATCCACTCGCCCGAATCGTGACCGAGAGCCTTTATATGTCCCTGGGGAACGAATACCTCGCCGCAGTTGGTGCAGTGGCTCCCCTCGGTAAGACCGCTTTCGGTACAGGTGGGTGCAACCGCAGTATCGGTAACGGTGTTGTGACCTGTGGCGGGAATAACCGTTTGCTCAACGAGTATCTCCTCACAGCTAATGCATATCTCGCCTGCGGTAAGACCGTCCTCGGTACAGCTTACCTCCTTTGCAGGCAGGGGCTCTACCTCAAAGTGACCGCATTCAACGTCACGAACAAAGCCGCAGCTGTTGCAGGTGGCGTCATATTCGTTTGTATAATTATGACCTACAGCGGGAATCTCGCTCTGTGCTATGAATACCCATCCGCATACAGAGCAATGCTTTCCTGCGGTAAGGCCGTTTTCGGTGCAGGTGGGGGCAACCTCCGAGTCAACAACCTCGGTATGAGTGGTTGTCATAGCGATCTTGGTGCTCTCCTCCTCACCACACTTGGGGCAGGTGCGTGACATAATGCCCTCGTCCTTGCAGGTGGCGGGCTGTGTCATCTCCCAGGATGAGAAGCTGTGTACACACTCGGGCGGAGTTTGGTTTCCGTCGTCTGTTCCCGGAGTCTGGTTTCCGTCATTCGTATCGGGAAACAGAGTGCAGGCTGAAAAAATGAGTGTAGCTACTGTCATCAATGCAAAAATGAGTAAAAAACGTCTTATCATCTTCATTCTCCTTTTTAGCCACTTTGGGCTATTTATAGCCTAATTGTATCATATATAGCCTATTTTGTCAATATATTTTAGTTATAATTAGTCCGTAATAATATTTACGGAGGAAATGAAAATGGATGCTTACACTGCTGTGAAAAATCGCCTGCTCCAGCTTCTTGGCGAACGGAATATGTCAATACACAAGCTTGCTATGGAATCGGCGGTTGCACCCTCGTCAATTAAAAATATCCTGTACGGGAAAAGTAAAAATCCGGGAATAGTCACACTCAAGATGCTGTGTGATGGCTTTGGCATAACGCTGGTAGATTTTTTTGATACAGAGGAGTTCCGAAGCCTTGATCAGGAGATAAAATAACAAAGGAAACGCCATCATAGATTACCCTGCTCGGAGCATCTCGTGATGGCGTGATTTTTATATTTTATTGATAGCAGATCAAAGCCCCCCGAGCGAAGCGACAGGTATCAAGCGGGTCCCCTTTTTTGATTCTGTTCGTTTACGCTTCGGCAATAAAAGCTTACGCTTTTTAATATAAATGGTGGGCTTTATCGGAAAAAAAGCTTTTTTATCGGCTGTTAATTATATATTTTGCTGATAGACGTTATTGTTTTCTTCTCCTCGACGGCCGCTTCTCGATGGGCTTTGGCATCTTTCGGGGCGGGGGAGGATCGGTGTTCATAAGCTCACCGTGGCAGAAGATCTCGATAAGCTTGCCGATCATAATCCGTCTGCCGTCTCTGATGCTGGTAGCGTAGACGCGGCGGTACGCGACGGGCGAGAAGCCCACCGTTAGCTTTATTGAGTCGGTGTCGGGCAGGATTTCAAGCCCGCCGTTCCTCGCCAGACGGATAAGCTGTCGCATCTCGCTGTCGGTAAGGGGCAGGGGAGCGTCCGACCTTATCATAAGGTTAAGTCCCTTTTCGTCCGAGGTGATGTCCATTGTGAGAAATACTCTGCCGTATATATCGGTGAGCAGCGTCTTGAAAAAGAACGCAAGATATTCCGCACAGACAGAAACCGACTGGGCAGAGATGTCGCCGCAGCTGACCTTGATGGCACCGCTGAATTTATGCTCCATAAACTCCCATATTCCAAGAGACAGCGACTCGGCGGGAAGCGTTTTTTTCGACGGATCGATCGGAACCGCATCGGATATCTCGTGTTGTATGATAAATTCCTTCTTTGTCATAAAAGCTCCAGTTGCATTTAGTCATTACATTATACCAAATTTAAAGCGTAAAAGCAAGTCCCCTACGAAAATCTCGCCGTAAAATAAAAAACTATTGCAATTAGTGTATAAATGTGCTAAAATATTTATGGAAAATAATCCGAAACGAGGAGTTTTTTATATGGAAGAACTTTATTCTGTAAAGCTTTCTAAGGTTATAAACGAGTTTTCTCTCGAGGAGCTGCATCTTCCCGATCAGCCCGATAATATTGATATAACCTGTAGCCGCGTTAACCGCCCCGGCCTTCAGATAGTCGGATTCTACGATTATTACGAGCAGGCGAGACTGCAGATAATCGGCAAGGTGGAGAATATGTATCTCTCCAAAATGCCGAAGAAGGAAAGACTCTCAAAGCTTGACGATTTCTTCAAGACCGAGCCGGCAGGCGTGATCTACACCTCATCCCTCCCGGTTGAGAAGGAGATCGTTGCCCTGGCCGAGAAGTATCGCGTGCCGCTCCTTCGCACCGCGAAATCCACATCCGACTTTATGGCGGCACTTATTGCATTTCTTAACATAGAGCTTGGCCCCCGTATCACACGCCACGGCGTTCTTGTCGAGGTATACGGCGAGGGTATTCTTCTGCTCGGTGACTCTGGCGTCGGTAAGAGCGAGACGGCTATTGAGCTGCTGAAGCGTGGCCACCGTCTTATTGCCGATGATGCCGTTGAGATCAAGCGTGTTTCTGCCACCACCCTTATCGGTAAGGCACCCGAGATCATCCGCCATTACGTAGAGCTTCGCGGTATCGGTATCGTTGACGTTCGCCGTCTTTTCGGTATGGGTGCCGTAAAGGAGAGCGAGAAGATCGACCTTATCATAAATCTCGAGCCCTGGCAGGACGACAAGATGTACGACCGTCTCGGCCTTGACGAGCAGACCACCGATATTCTCGGCATCAGCGTCCCCTCAATAGTCCTCCCCGTTTCTCCCGGCCGTAACCTGTCGGTAGTAATCGAGGTCGCTGCAATGAACAGCCGTCAGAAGCGTATGGGCTATAATACGGCAGAGGAATTTAATAAACGTCTTATGGAGTCTATGGGATTGTAATAAATTCGGAATTCGGAATGAAAAAGGAGTTTTTATGAACAAATCCAAATCTGTTATTTCGGCATTACTGCTTCTTATAATGGGACTTGTGTTTTTCTTTTTAACAAAATCACTTACTAATCTTGCTTTTGTTGTTTGTGCCTTTGGCGTGCTGCTGATGTCCTTTGGCGAAAGAATAATATCCCGTATTATTATGTTGATCGGTGCTCTTGGAGTAGCATATTGCGGTTATCAGATGATAATGTTTGTTATTAACTCGGTGTTGTAAAATAATATCTGCATTTTTCTCCCCACTCTCTCATATATTCGTAATGAATATTAAGGAAAGTGGGGAATTTTTATGGAAATAAAAACAAGTGTCAGCTATATTAAGAATGAAAAGTGTGCTGACGTATACACAGAAAGTCAGACCGATTACCTTCTGCCGGATTATCTCGGCGACGTAAGGAAGATACTGTTCAGCGAGGCATCTCTTCGTCCGTCGGGCAGATTTGCCGGTGGTGACGAGGTGGAATTTTCGGGCATCGTGGTTTACGACGTGATCTATCTTGACGCCGACGGCGGGCTTGCCTCGGTATCCTTTAGCTCGGATTATGATTATTCGGTAAAATGCACCGCCGACAGCTATAACGATTCGATCGCCGATACCCGCGTGTCGAATTATGCCGTAAGGCTGATTTCACCCCGTAAAATAAACGCCAAGGCTTCTCTCGTCGGCAGCGTTCGTCTGTCCGAGAGGGAGGTGCACAGCGTGTCGGGCAGCGGCTTTTCCTCCGACCTCGTTCCCGAGGTGAATATGGGCTCTGCCAGCGTTCGCACGGTACAGACCTCCTCGGTCTGCGAGAGGGAGTATGCCGAGTCTGTTGCAAGGCTTGAGGGGGCTATCGCAGATGAGCTTCGGGTGATATATTCCTCGGCCGAAGCACAGGTGGATGAGGTCTACGGTGAAGAAAACCGTGCATACGTTAAGGGCAAGCTCTGTATGATGGCAGTAATTCAGAACGGCGAGGAGCCGGCATACAGCGTGGATAAGACGGTGTCCTTTGATGAGTGCGTGGACTTTGACGGTATAACACCCGATATGCATCTGACGCCCCAGCTGACCGTGACGTCGCTTACCTCGGCCGTTAATGCCGACGAGGGCGGATGCGAGGTGGTTCTGTCGGGAATTGTCGAAATGTGTGTGATCGGCGAGCAAAATCAGTCGGTAGAGCTTATTCTCGACGCCTACCTTAAGGAACGTCCTACCGACAACGCCTACACCGACTTCACATACAACAGCCTGAGAGAGTCGATGGGTGTTAAGACGGTACATAACGCCGAGATCGCCCGTGGGGAGATCGACTCGGAGGGGCTTCGCGAGGTGATATTCCTCACCTCCACGCCAAAGGTGGATGAGACTATCCTGGGAGATGGATGTGTAAATATTCTCGGTGAAATAAGATACAGCGGTATCGCCTCCGAGATGGTTGGCGATAAGATATCCTATATTCCCGTAAGATTTACCTCTCCATTTGAAATAAATGTAAATAATACTTGTCAAAATGACGAGAATTGTCAGCTTGAGGTAGAGCTTCGCAGCTTTGGGGCCTCCGCTACACTTGACAAGGATAAGCTCTATGCCTCCTGTACCCTCGACGGTCGGGTAAGCATTCTGTCCGCCGAGCAGAAGACGGTTCTCTCCGAGATGACCATTCTTGAGGACGAGAGCTACGAGGGTGACGCTGCCAAGGTCACCGTTTACTATCCCACCTCCTCCGACACGCTCTTCTCGGTTGCGAAGCGTTTTCACACCTCGGGACTAAAGCTTGCGGGTGATAACGGCATTACCGAGGCGGTCTTTTCCTCGGATAATCCTACTGGAAGTCTCAGGGGCGTTAAACGGGTTATTATTTACTAAAACAGCCTGACGGTCAGGCGTTTTTTCGACCGAAAGCATAAAACACAGGCAAGAATTCAGCCGCGTTTCTTACGAACCGCCGAATCCTTGCCTTTTTATTTTATTTTGTTCACGCATTAAGCGTTTTCGGCAGTCTGCATTCTGAATTTTGCATTCTGAATTCTGAATTATTACTTTTGCTCCAGCCAATTCTTGCCCACCGTCACGTCGGCGGTAAGGGGAACGGAGATCTCTGCCGCGGATTCCATCTCGCTCTTTACGAGGGCCCTGCAGGCGTCAATCTGGCTGTCACGCA
>JAZQDF010000091.1:0-3058 GCA_045546635.1 Eubacteriales bacterium | reverse complement strand
TCCGGAGGCGGTGGTAAACGCCTGGATGAGCTCTCCGGGACATAGAGCAAATATACTGAATTCATCCTATACTCATATTGGTGTCGGCTACGTCTCGTCGGGAAGCTACTGGACGCAGATGTTTATTTCAAAATAATCAGTTTATCAGCCATATACCCGCGTTGAGATAACCCGCGAAGGCAACCCAGAGGGCATAGGGAATCTGCAGATACGCCGCCGTAGGATAGACCTTGCGGTATTCAATAATTGTTTTGATTATTGAGAAGAGCAGGGCAACAAGCACCAGCAGAGCGAAAAAAGCCGCCTCAAGATTAAAAAATATAATACTCCAGGAGAAGTTCAGCACGAGGCTGACTGCATAGGCTGTAAGTCCCTTCTTTGCCGCCTCGCGAAAACCTAATCGGTTAGTATATACCATAGCCGAGCTTATTCCCATCAGGATATACAGCAGAGTCCACACGATAGGAAAGAGTATGGACGGCGGTGACAGGGGCGGTGTATTGAGCCTTTCATATATATCCATATTCTCGCGTGTAAGTGCGGCAGAGAGTATTCCAACCGTCAGCGGAATTGCAATAGCAACGGCGTATGGCAGTATATAAGGCTTTATTTTGTTCCACAGATCTATCAGCTTTTCTTTCATAAAAAAATACCTCCGTACTGATGCAAGTATATGCAATGATACGGAGGTATATTCTATTCTGCTGTAAAATAATTGTCGTAATTTTGATTATTTGGTCTTGAGACCCAGTATCTCATCTTCCTTCCAGTTGTATATAAGAGCAGGACATTGACCGCCGATCTGTATGGTATAGGTCACCTTGCCCTCCTTATCGAGAAAGGCCTCGTAGATGTAGCCGAAGCAAAGCTCACCGCGACGCTTGAAGTTGACGAAATCTCCCTTCTTGTATTTCGCCTCGGGAGGATACTTGTCCTTCTTTTTAAAAAGCTTGTCTAAAAACATTTTCTCACCGCCTTCCGCTATTATTTTATCACAAATAAAATGAAAATGCAAGAGTTGATATTAAATATTGACAGAGAAGGGAAAAAATGATATAATTTTCAAAAAAGGATGTAACCTTTTGCATCCTTTAGGTGTCCTATAGGATGAAGGATATGAAAGGAGCTTTATTATGAAAAGAATTATACTTACGGCTTGTTCTGTTTTACTTCTGTGCTCGATCCTCTTTAATATCAGCGGATGCCTTACCGTCAGTGCGATAGATCTTATGGACGGTATAACGCCGAACAGTCCCGTGCTTGTCGACGGAGCAGATCATTCAAGCATTGAGGTCACCGACTTTGCCGTTCGTCTGCTCCAGGCAACCGATGGGGGAGCGAATACCTTCATTTCACCGATGTCGGTAATGCTCGCCCTTGCTATGACTGCAAACGGTGCCGCAGGGGATACCAAGACCGAGATGGAGCAGGTTCTGGGAATGGGCGTTGATCGACTTAACGAATACCTTTACGGCTATATCACATCTCTTCCCGAGAGTGAAAAATGCAAGCTTGCCGTTGCAAATTCCATCTGGTTTATCGATGATGAAAAGCTTACTGTGAATAATTCATTTTTACAGAAAAATGCTGATTATTACGGGGCAGAAATATACAAGGCTCCCTTTGACAATCGCACGCTGTGGGATATCAACAGCTGGGTAAGACGCGAAACCAACGGAATGATACCGAAAATTCTCGATATAATTCCCGCCGAGGCCATTATGTATCTTATCAATACCATTGCCTTCGAGGGCGAGTGGGAGGAGATCTATAAGAAACAGCAGGTGCGTGACGGTATCTTTACCTCTGCGGACGGTACAAGGCGGACGGTTGACTTTATGTATTCCACCGAGTCAAGATATATATCCGACGATATGGCAAGCGGATTTATGAAGTATTACGACGGTGGAAAATATGCCTTCGTGGGCATCCTTCCCAACGAGGACGTCAGCCTTGACGATTATCTTGATTCCTTAAGCGGTGATCGACTTAACGATCTTCTTTCTTCTGCAAGGTGGAGTGCTGTGAGAGCGGCTATACCGAGGTTCAAGACCGAGTACGAGATTGAGATGTCGGGCATTCTCTCGGAGATGGGTATGCCTACCGCATTTAACGAGAGCCTTGCTGATTTCTCTGTGCTTGGAGAATACGAGGGGCTTAACATCTTTATAGGTAACGTTATTCACAAGACCTATATTGAGGTTGCCGAGCGTGGAACCAAGGCGGGTGCTGTTACGGTGGTGGAGATGGATAAGAATGCTGCTATGCAGCCTGATGAGCCAAAGACGGTCTATCTTGACCGCCCCTTCATCTATATGATAATCGATGCCGAGAATAATCTTCCGCTGTTCGTTGGTGATATGAGAGATGTGAAATAATTCTTATCAAGGGAGCTGCCAGGGCTCCCTTTTTTTATTTTTAAAAATGCTTCAATAAAATTGACAAGCGGTAAAATAAGTGGTATAATTTTATTAACACTACATTTAAGGAGTTGCTATGATAGACGTTGAAAAGCTCATTGGCGAATTAACTCTGGAGGAGAAGATCTGCCTTCTCTCCGGTCATAAATCCTGGTATACCAATAAGATCAGCCGTGTCGGTCTGCCCTCGGTTATGCTTACGGACGGCCCCCACGGACTAAGGAAAAAGAAGGAGGGGGATAACGTCGTCGGCCTTGGACAGACCGAGCCGTCCACCTGCTTTCCTGCCGCATCTACTACCGCAGGCTCCTGGAACAGAGATCTGCTTTACAGGATGGGCGTTGCGATGGGTGAGGAATGCCGTTACTACGGCGTAAGCCTTATTCTCGGCCCTGCGGTAAATATCAAGCGAAATCCCCTTTGCGGCAGAAATTTTGAGTATTTCAGCGAGGATCCGCTTATTGCGGGCAGCCTCGGTGCAGCACTTACCCGCGGAATTGAGGATATGGGCGTCGGCACAAGCGTAAAGCATTTTGCCTGTAATAATAATGAGGCCAACAGATATTTCGGTGACTCTATTGTTGACGACAGAGCCTACCGCGAGATATACCTTAAGGCCTTCGAGCCTATAATCAAGG
>JAZQDF010000090.1:0-4970 GCA_045546635.1 Eubacteriales bacterium | reverse complement strand
CCTCCGACTTAGCTGCTTTTGCATTGACGATTGCAGCTGCCATTACGTAAGCCGCGGCGAGTTATACGGGGACGTATAGCCTCTTTTCCTGCCGAAAGCATAAAAACATAAGTCGATACTTGACTTTTTTTATATAAGGTTGTATAATTATAGTAGAATGTGTAATTTTTAAATTTTTTCTTAAAGGAGAAACAACTATGTCCAGCAACATTTTCGGAACCAAGCGTAACATCGATATGGTATTCTGCATCGACGGTACGGGTAGTATGATACCCTGCATCGACAGCGTAAAGGAGAATGCACGCAAGCTTCATCTTGAGTTTGCAAGTGCTATGACCGACCTCGGCAGCGAGATCGATTCGATGAGAATCAAGATAATCGTTTTCCGTGACTATAAGGACGGGCCCGATATGGCTATCCAGGAGAGCCCCTTCTTCGAGCTTCCCTCTGACCAGGCGGAGTTTGAGAGCTTCCTTTCCGGCGTGGCTGCCTGCGGCGGCGACGACGCTCCCGAGAACGGACTTGAGGCACTTTACTATGCTATGAGATCGGATTTCACCACCGGTGCGAAGGACAGACAGGTTATCGTTCTCTTTACCGATGCCGACGCTCTTGCACTTGGCGAGAGAAGCTCGCTTCCCGGTTATCCCTCCGATATGGTTGACGAGGACGGCCTCGTTCAGCTCTGGACAAACTCGGGTGCATCCCAGGATTCCTCCATCAAGCTTCGCGAGAAGATCAAGAGACTGGTTATCTTCGCTCCCGCAGGAACCAAGTACGAGGAGCTTAAGGGCAAGCTTAACAGAAGCATCTTCTCCCCCGTTGACGACCACGCAGGTCTTAAGGACATCAGCTTCGACGTTATCATCAGACAGCTCGCCGCTTCTGCAAGCGGAGTCTGATCCCGTCAGCCCGACTTTTAATTACGAGGTTTTGATATGTCAAGTAATTTTATTGCACAGGGTAAGAGACGCTGTATAGATATCGTCTTCTGCATCGACGGTACGGGCAGTATGTCCCCCTGCTTTGAGAACGTTAAGGCGAATGCACGCCGCTTCTATGCTGATTTCTCCAGCACTATGACCTCTATGGGCAGCGAGATAGATATGATGCGTGTTAAGGTTATTATCTTCCGCGACTATCTCTCCGACGGCTCCAAGTCTATGGTGGAGAGCCCCTTCTTCGAGCTTCCCGAGGAGGATGCAGATTTCTCCGCATACCTTTCCGGCCTTAGTGCCGAGGGTGGCTGCGGCCAGGATGCAAACGGCCTCGAGGCACTCTACTTTGCTATGAAGTCGGATTTCGTCACCGGCCCCAACGACAGACAGATCATCGTGCTTTGTGCCGACACTACCGCGATCCCTCTTCTGAAGAGAAGGTCCTGTCAGCACTATCCCTCCGAGATGGTGGACTACGACGGTCTGCTGGAGCTTTGGCTCGGCTCTCAGAGATACCCCTCCAAGCTTCGCCAGCGTAACAAGCGTCTGGTTATGTTTGCTCCCGAGGGCAGCATCTATGACGAGATGAACAAGCACTTTAACCGCAGCGTGTTCCAGCCTGTAGAGATCCACAACGGTCTTGACGATATTTCCTTCGAAAAGATTACTAAGATTATCGCGGCATCTGCGAGTGCGGCTTCCTAAGGGAAACCGCACTTTGCTGAATTTGGAGGTTTTTTATGCAATATTACGGATACGACGTGGAATCCAAGTTCCTTGATTCCACTAAGGGCTGTATCAAGTGGGTTACCACAGGAAACGGCGAATACATAATCGGCTCGAAGGGTGGCAAGAAGTATTTCATCAAGAGAAATATTCACATCCGCTACCCCGACAAGTCGCTTCCCAAGTCTGTATACGACATTTATTATAAGGACGCCCTCAGGGTTGAGAAGAAGCAGAAGAAGCTTAAGAGGCTTCTCTCCACGCTCTCCACTCATAAGGACCGTATCGTTATCGAGGACGAGCATTTCTGGGATTCGGACAATATGTTCGTCACCGTTACCGAGTCTATTCCCGGATGTCTCCCCGGCGAGCAGGATTTCTCCCGCGTTCCCGCGGAGGTGTTCGTAAGGCTTTCTCTTGATTTTGCCGAGCGTCTTCGCCTGCTTCACGGCTGTGACGTTATTCACGGCGACCTGAAGGAGAAGAACGTTCTCGTGAAGGAGAGCGGCAGCGATTATATCACCTACCTTATCGACTTTGACACCTCCTACTGTGAGGGTGAGATACCTGCCTTCGACAGCATCGGCGGTACCGACGGATACCAGAGCCCCGAGGTGCTTCTCTACGGCTCGGACGAGGGTGCGGCAGAGCCAAGCACCATCACACCCGCGGTCGATATCTTCAGTGCTGCTCTCGTTATCCATAAGTGGTGGACGGGCGGCACCTATCCTAACGTTGACTTTGACGAGTGCGGCTCGGTCGGCGGTGCGGTCTATCTTGGCAAGCCTGTTGAGATAGATAAGAAATTCGATACCCAGATCGGCCCGAATCAGGGTGCAACGCTTATGTCGCTCCTTAACTGGATGCTGACGAAGGAGCCCTCTGCACGTCCTACCGCCGAGCAGGTCGTAAGCGTGCTGAAGGACGAGAGTGCCGTGCCCGAGGAATTCCATAAGGGCAGCGATATGAAGCCCTTTGATACCACACCCTGGAGAGCACACAGCCTGCTTATCAGTATCCTCGGCATCGACGAGCTTAAGGCCCTGGGCGTTAAGTCCTTCAAGAAGGTAAGCGAGGGCGGTGGAGTCAAGGGCTATAAGTACAGAGTAGCTCTTAAGGACGGCAGCGAGAGAAACCTTACCTGCGACGAGCTTGTCGCTGCGGGATATGCAAGCAAGCTTGATGCCATTCTCGAGGAGCCCTGGCCCGAGCACGAGATCGAGTTCGAGTCCCCCTCGGTTATTGCAAGCAAGGGATACGTCAGGATCCGCAAGGCAGAGCAGGGCTTCCGCAAGAGATATCTTATCACTATGGAATACGGCCTTGAGATAGATAAGGGACACGAGTGGCTTATCTCCCAGGGACTTGCTCATTATAAGGTACGCGATGACATCGTTGCAGACACTCCCTGGCCCGAGCACGGCACAGAGTACGTGAAGATCAATATGACACGGCTTCATATTATCAGCGTATCCCGTGTAGAGATCGCGGGCGAGCACCGCTACAGACTTGTCTACGACGTTATGATCGACGGCAAGCAGAAGGTTAACGACAAGGTTTCTGCAAATAATATGAAGCTTATGGGGTTGATAAAATGAGTGACAAGGAAAGATTAAGCTTTGAGTTTTACTCGGTTTTAAAGAACGAGGATGCACCTCCCTTTATCGGCGATGATCTGCTGGTTTGTGCAGACGGTCTCGGCGGTGCGGGCGGCCACGTCCACGTTATAGATTATGCGAAGCACCCCGATATGCGTGGCGAGCTTCTTGAGGCGGCGTACGGCGATTTTGATGCCGATATGAGAGGGCGTCTTGACGGCTATCTCAACACCCTCGTTGAGCCTATGGCAGACCGGACTCCCGACACCTCTGCCCTCTGGGCCTCCCGTATCGTTATCGGCCGCTTCGTTTACGCAATGCTGAACGGCGAGATCCCCGAGGATAATAAGCCCGAGCCGAAGGCCGAGCAGCCCTGCGAGTGTCATACGCCCTGCGAGGCAGAGTGTGACGCGGCTCCCGCGTCAGAGGGCAATGGCTGCTGCGAGCCCGTAGCAGAGGAGTCTGCCGCCGAGTCCTGCGATGAGATCGACGAAAGCACCCCCGCCGAGCCTTGTGCTATGGCAGAGGAGACGGCTGTCGAGATCACCGACTCCACAGAGGTCAACGCTAACGTAAGCGGATTCTTCGGCATTAAAAAGAGTGACGAAAAAAAGACTGTTCGTCTGGATATTACAGATCCCGCCCACCGCGAGATCCTCTCGGATTTCATCGGCCTCGGTCTTATCAGAGTGGCAGACAAATTCTCGCTTACCGTTGATAAGAGAACGGGCGGCAGCCTGCTTCCCACCACCCTTACCGCTATTCGCTATAAGGAGTGTGGCGACCACGTGGTTGCAGAGTGTATATGGTCGGGTGACTCCCGCTGCTACGCTCTTTCTGCCGACGGAATGAGACTGCTCAGTAAGGATGACGAGGATGCCTCGGGTGCTATTACGAACCTCTTCTACGTAGGAGGAAAGAAGGCGGTTATCCACTACCGCCGCTATGAGATAAAGAAGCCCTGCGTGCTTATGACGGTAAGCGACGGATTCTTCGATCCCTTCGGTGACGAGGAATATCTGGGCGTTGAGTACACCTTCCACAAGTGCTTCCTTGAGTCGGATTCCATCGACTCTCTGGCGGTGCGGCTGAAGGACGAGTTCGACGCCATCCGCGGCGACGATACCACCGTTGCCTTCCGTGCCTTCGGCTTCAGAGATTATGCCGACCTTAAGGCAACCCTTACTCCCCGTGCCGAGCTGATCGTGGATATGGCTAACAGATGGAAGACTATGAGTGCGGCGATACAGCTTGCCGACCTTCCCGAGAGCGAGGTGAACGGATACATCACCTCCAGAACCTCGGATAAATATATGTCCATCCTTCCCATCCTGACGCAGCTTATTCTTGAGGGCAAGGAGGATATCGTCCTCAGCCCCACCCTTCGCGGTCGCGTTGATGCGAAACGCATTGAGCTTAAGAGGGAGATGGAGGAGGCACGTCTCAGGGCAGAGCGTGACGGCCTTGACGGTGCGTACGCAGCCCTTCGTGACAATCCCGCCGAGGCGAAGAATATTCTGAAGCCGGTTTGTCCCGATACCGAGCTTACCCCCGCGTGGAGAGAGCTGCTTACCCAGGCGGAAAAGATCGCAAGAAACAGCGAGTCTATCCAGAGAAGCAAGCAGGATCTTGCAGGCGTTGAGGAGAGGTACAGAAGCTTCAGCGAAAGGCTTAAGGCACAGTCGGAGAAGCGTTATAAGGAGATGAG
>JAZQDF010000089.1:0-2291 GCA_045546635.1 Eubacteriales bacterium | reverse complement strand
GCTCTGCCCATAACCCAGCTGAGAAGGTCGCCCATATACACGCCGTCAATTTCCTTATCGGGACAGGGAATACAAAGAGCCTTGGAGCCGATTTCCTTTGCGAAAGCCTCTACGGTCATACTTACGCCTTTCCGTCCTTTTCCTGCCAGACCTCTCTGAGCCGACAGTCCTCGGGACAAGCAGTTTTTTTGATAACGTCCTCGGCAAAGGCTCTGCAGGTGGGGGCTCCACAGGATCCGCAGTCAATGCCGGGAAGGGTTGATTTGAATTTTTGAATATCTGCCATCATACGCATAGACTCGGCAATGCTGTTGCCAAGACGGCTGATGGGATCGTATTCGGGAAGCTCCTCGAAGAGATACTCGTCGGGAATATAGCTCGATCCTGACGGCAGAGTGTTTTGCGAAACGGGAAGATACCTTCTGAGCGAATGCAGTCTTGCCTCTGCAATAAAAGGATTCTGCATTGTAAGAACACCGCCGACACATCCGCGTGTGCAGGCGTTAAGCTCAATAAATTCAAGGGGCGGGATATTTCCGTTCTCTATCTGGTCGAGAACGTGAATAACGTTTTCAATTCCGTCCGCCGCAAGATAATCTTCATTGAATATAGCGGTTGCTTCACCGCCGGATTTTGCCCAGCCAATGCCGATTCTTCCTGTCTCGGCAATATCATTGAGCTGATCGTCCATACTCATCTCACCGATAAGCTGGAAGTAGATATCGCTGATTGAGATTACGTGATCAACGGCACTCTTATAGTCCGCAAAGCCGTTTTTAACGTAGCTTACCTTGGCGGGACAGGGGGTGATAAAGCACACACCTATTTCCTCGGGACGAAGCTCGGGGTGATCCTCTGCCGCCTTCTTCTTTGCGAGAATTGCCGCAACCTCCATAGGTGGAAGCATATGAATGATGTTGTCCTCAAGAGAAGGGAAGCGAAGAGAAATGAGTCTCATTACGACCGGACAGGCAGAGCTGATAGCAGGCTTGTTTACGCCCTCAGTCTCAAGATATACTCTCGTATATGCAGAAACCAGCTCGGCAGCCTTTGCAACCTCGTATACGTCGTCAAAGCCGATCTTCAGCAGACCGTTGAGAACGTAATCTATATCGTCAAGGTTGTCAAACTGACCGTAAAGAGAAGGGGCGGGAAGAGCTATCTTCCACTTGAATCTGTCCATATCCAACAGCTTGTCACTGACTGCACGCTTTGCACCGTTCTCACAGTGCCTGATACATTCGCCACAGTCAATGCATCTCGCAGACGTGATCACTGCACGTCCGTCCTTGATCCTGATGGCCTCGGTAGGACAGTGACGCATACAGGTGGTACAGCCGGTGCATTTCGTTGGATCAAGCAGAACAGAATGTTCGTAGGGCTTCATAGCAAGTCCTCCTTAAAGCATTACACGCATTTCAATGCGGGTTCCGACGCCGACCGTCGATTTGATTGTCATTGAATCTGTATTTTTCTTCATATTGGGAAGGCCCATTCCTGCACCAAAGCCGAGCGAACGGATCGTGTCGGATGCGGTAGAATAGCCTGCCTCCATTGCACGTGGAATATCGGATATACCGGGGCCGGTGTCCTCGAGGATTATTTCTATGTATTCCTCGGTTACAATTACCTCGGCAAAGCCGCCACCCGCGTGAATTACCATATTGATCTCACCCTCGTACATAGCAATGGAAACACGTCTTATTATCTCGGGGGGGAATCCCAGCTGACGAAGGTTCTTTTTAACCTGAACCGACGCCTGACCTGCAGAGGTGAAATCACTTCCTAAGACTTCAAAACGAAAAACTAAATTTTCACCCATGTCGGACCTCTTTAGATCCCGCAAGGCCATTGGTGTAAAGCAGTCCGCAGGATACGTAAAGAGGCTTATCGGTGCTCAAAATCACCAGCTCGTGCTCCTGTGCAAGCTTGATAATGTCCTCGCCGGGCATTTTTGAACGTACGAAAACGATACAGTTCATATCCATCATAAGTGCGGTTCTTACAACCTGGGTGTTAACCAGACCGGTGAGAAGAACAGCCTGATCCTTTGCAAAGGCAAGCACGTCGCTCATCAGATCACATCCGCAAGCAGAATATACGTGTCTGCCGAGAAATTCCTCGCCGCAAAGAACCTTGGCGGAAAGCAGCTCTTGCATTTTTGAAATCTTCATTGTTTTTTCCTATCCTGATAAAAAAGATTGTAGGGGATTTTATACGTATTTTTCGATGATTCCCTTAACGTCATCGGCGGTAAGTCTGCCGTAAACGTCCTCGTTAACCGTAAGAAC
>JAZQDF010000088.1:0-11248 GCA_045546635.1 Eubacteriales bacterium | reverse complement strand
CAGCCCCACACCTCAGCAGGACGCGTTCCCTCCGAGCTGGCATACAGGTTTTACGTAGACGCCCTGGTGCGTCAGTATGCGGACACCCGTGCCGAGATCCAGGAGATAAACGAAACGCTGAGATACAAGCTTACCGAGATGGATGAGATTCTCGAGGAGGTATCACGTCTTGCATCCTCCTTCACCGACTATACCGGCATTGCATTCAAGCCCGGCGTAGGTAAGGCAAGGATACACCGATTCAAGAGCGTGCTTCTCACCCCGCGGGATTTCATTCTGGTAATGTCCTTCGACGGTGAGGTCGTAAAGACCAAGACGGTTCACCTCAGCTTCAGCATCAGCGAGGACACGCTTCGCAGATTTACCGAGGCGATAAATATGTATCTCGTCAATATGCCAAGCGACAGCATCACTATGCCCACGATTATGAAGCTGGAGGCCATTATGGGCTCGGCAGGCGGTATGGTGCATCCCACCGTAAAGGCAATATGGGAGACTATGAACGAGCTTGACACCGCGGACGTGCGACTTGAGGGAATCACAAAGCTGCTTCAGTACCCCGAATACTCCGATATCTCGGATTTTCGAAACCTTATGGGAATGCTGGAGGAGAAGGAAAAGCTCGTTGACGTTATTTCACGCGAGACCTCCGACGGCAGCGATATCAACGTTTACATCGGCACCGAGGACGAGGACGACGCTATGAGAAACACCGCCCTGATATTCAGGAAGGTGAACATCGGCGGCAGACAGCTTGTCGTAGGCGTTATGGGACCGAAGAGAATGAATTACTCTAAGGTTATCGAGATGCTGAACGGACTGGCCAGCGGCATCGACCGTATTTTCAGTCAGTCATTGCCACCGGCAGACGAGGACTAAACAATTATGATTAAATGACCGAAAGGATTTTTGACGTGGAAGAAAACAAGAATATTCCCGAGACCGCCGAGGAGACGGTCAAGGAGGAAAAGAAGGCTAAAAAGAGTCAGAAGGCAGATAAGAAGCTGCTTGATGAGATAGAGGAGCTTAAGGCGAAGCTTGCCGAGGGAGAGGACAAATATCTTCGTATGGCGGCAGAGTACGACAACTTCAGACGTCGCTCCCGCGAGGAGAAGGACGCTATCTATGAGACCGCAATGGCAGATACCGTAAAGGAAATACTGCCCATTATCGACAACCTTGACAGAGCCGCAGGCTTTACCGACGGCGAGAAGGTCCTGGAGGGACTGGTGCTGATTTCCAAGAGCACGCAGGCGGCATTCGAGAAGCTCGGCGTCGAGGAATACGGCAAGGTGGGAGACACCTTCGATCCCAATATCCACAACGCGGTATTCCATATCGATGATGAAGCCTATGGCGAGGGCGAGATCGTTGAGGTATTCCAGAAGGGATACAGAAAAGGAAAGCACATTATCAGATTTGCGATGGTAAAAACCGCAAATTAATAGGATTTTGCTAACCTAAGTTTACAAAAATTATTAAAAACCATCTTTATATATTTGGAGGAAAAAGAATTATGGGAAAAATTATAGGCATTGATTTGGGTACTACCAACTCCTGCGTAGCAGTTTTTGAGGGTGGCGAGCCCATCGTTATCACCAACCCCGTGGGTGCGAGAACAACCCCCTCTGTAGTTGCATTCACAAAGAACGGCGAAAGACTTGTAGGTCAGGTAGCAAAGCGTCAGGCTGTTACCAACCCCGACAAGACCATCAGCTCTATCAAGAGAGATATGGGCTCAGATATTAAGGTAAATATCGACGGCAAGAGCTATACTCCCCAGGAGATCTCGGCTATGATCCTTCAGAAGCTGAAGGCTGATGCTGAGGCATATCTCGGCACCACCGTTACCGAGGCGGTTATCACCGTCCCCGCATATTTCACCGACGCACAGCGTCAGGCAACCAAGGATGCAGGTAAGATCGCAGGCCTTGAGGTAAAGAGAATCATCAACGAGCCCACCGCGGCAGCTCTCGCATACGGTATGGATAAGGAAGAGAGCCCGAAGATTATGGTCTTCGACCTTGGCGGCGGTACCTTCGACGTATCCCTGCTCGACATCTCCGACGGCGTATTCGAGGTTCTTGCAACCGCAGGTAACAACCGTCTCGGCGGTGACGACTTCGACCAGAGAATCGTTGACTGGATGGCAGACAGCTTTGCAAGAGAGAACGGCGGCATCGATCTCCGTCAGGATAAGATGGCTGCACAGCGTCTTAAGGACGCAGCTGAGAAGGCAAAGATCGAGCTTTCCGGCGTAATGTCCTCTAACATCTCGCTTCCCTTCATCACCGCTGATGCAAGCGGCCCGAAGCACTTTGAGGCTACACTTACCAGAGCAAAGTTCGACGAGCTTACCCACGATCTCGTTGAGGCTACTATGGCTCCTACCAAGAAGGTTCTTCAGGACTCCGGCCTCTCCGCGAGCCAGGTATCCAAGGTTCTTCTCGTAGGTGGCTCTACCAGAATCCCCGCAGTCCAGGAGGCTGTTAAGAAGTTTATGGGTAAGGAGCCCTTCAAGGGCATCAACCCCGACGAGTGCGTAGCAATCGGTGCGGCTATCCAGGGCGGCGTTCTCGGCGGCGACGTTAAGGACGTTCTCCTTCTCGACGTTACTCCCCTCTCCCTTGGTATCGAGACTCTCGGCGGCGTATTCAACAAGATCATCGAGAGAAACACCACCATCCCCGTAAAGAAGAGCCAGGTTTACTCCACCGCATCCGACGGACAGAGCTCGGTTGAGATCCACGTCCTTCAGGGTGAGAGAGAAATGGCAGCAGGCAACACCACTCTCGGCAGATTTATCCTTGACGGTATTCCTGCGGCTCCCCGCGGAGTTCCCCAGATCGAGGTTACCTTCGACATCGACGCTAACGGTATCGTAAACGTTACCGCGAAGGACAGAGGCACCGGCAGAGAGCAGCACATCACCATCACCTCCTCCACCAATATGTCCAAGGAGGATATTGATAAGGCAGTTCACGAGGCAGAGAGATTTGCCGAGGAGGACAAGAAGCAGAAGGAAGCGGTTGAGATCAGAAACCAGGCCGAGAACACCATCTTCCAGACCGAGAAGACTATGAACGAGCTTGGCGACAAGATTACCGAAAACGACAAGGCTCCCGTAAACGAGGCTATCGCAAAGCTGAGAGAAACCCTTAAGGGCAGCGACATCGACGCCATCAAGGCTGACACCGACGCTCTTCAGAAGGCGTTCTACCCCATCGCAGAGAAGATCTACAACGCACAGGCAGCCGAGAACGGTGCAAACGCACAGGGCGGCGGTCAGGGTGCTGACGGTAACTACTACGATGCAGGATTCGAGGATAAGACAGGCAACTGATAGCCCCCTCGATGCTCTGAAATAAAGCAAGGAAATTAGTAGGGCAAATCCACATTAAAATGGCTGCCCTACTAATTGTATGTTAAAAGATATGCAAAATCGCTTTGTTTTGTAAACTATACATTACATTTAGAGAGTAAAAGGCATAAATATGGCAGATAAAAGAGATTATTACGAGGTCCTCGGCATATCAAAAAATGCAAGTGAGGATGAGATAAAAAAGGCGTACCGCTCGCTGGCGAAGAAGTATCACCCCGATATGAATCCCGGAGATGCTGAGGCGGAGGCGAGGTTCAAGGAGGTCAACGAGGCCTACGACGTGCTGTCCGACTCTGACAAGAGGGCAAAATACGACCGATTTGGTCACGATGCATTTGATCCCGCATCAGGCGGTGGGGGATACGGCGGATTCGGTGGCTTCGGCGGTGCTGATTTTGATTTCGGTGACATATTCTCCTCCTTCTTCGGCGGTGGGGGCGGCTCGTCAAGATCACGGGCAAACGCTCCTCAGGAGGGCGACGACGTTGGTACGAGAGTCAGCATTTCCTTTGAGGAGGCAGCCTTTGGCTGTAAGAAGGAGGTAAGCTTCGCCAGGATAGAGAGCTGTCCCGACTGTGGTGGCAGCGGTGCCCAGGGAAGCTCGGACGTAGAAAAATGTCCCGAGTGCCACGGTCTCGGTCGCGTGACCGTAAGACAGCAGACAATGCTGGGCTATATGCAGACGCAGCGTACCTGCCAGAGATGTGCAGGTCGCGGTAAGATAATCAAAAATCCCTGCAAGAACTGTAATGGCAAGGGACGTATAAGGATAAATAAGAAGCTGGAGGTCAACATTCCCTCGGGCATTGACAACGGACAGAACATTATCCTTCGCGGTCAGGGCTCGGCAGGTCTTAACGGCGGTCCCAGCGGCAACCTTATCATCGAGATCAGGGTAAGAGAGGATAAGATCTTCCGCCGCGAGGGCAACAACATCTATTGCGAGGTACCCATTAGCTTTGCCGAGGCAACGCTCGGTGCAGAGATCGACGTACCCGTTCTCGGTGGCGGCAGCGAAAAGTTCAGAATCCCCGAGGGAACGCAGAGCGGCAGCGAATTCACCCTGCGTGGCAAGGGAATTCCCGATATCAATACCAAGCGTAAGGGTGATATGATCATCACCGTCGCAGTTGAAACGCCAAAGAATCTGAGCTCGAAGCAAAAGGAGCTGCTTGAAGCCTTCGCCGAATCACTCGGTGAAAACAACAGCACAAAAAAGCAGAGCTTCTTTAAAAAGTTCTTCAAATAAAGGGATGAAAATATCAAAAATGAGAGAGCGTACCCTGCTTTTCAATCCCTATTTTAAAAAAGAGTGTCGGTAAAGCATCGACGCTCTTTTTTCTGTTTTTATACATTTTTTACAAAAAAAGCAAGGAGTAAATAATTCTCATATATATAAAAATATACAAAAATATTGACTTATGGTAAATTTTATGATAACATAATACATTATAGGTTTACACATATAAATTTTTAATATTATTTTCAGTAAAGGAGAAGCACAATGACAAGAAGAAGCTCTTCTGCTACGGTAAAATCGCTGCTCACCAGCTCGGTATCCCTTCTGTTATGCATCATTATGCTTATGGGCTCCACCTTCGCGTGGTTTACCGATATTGTTGAAAGCAAGGACAATATTATCGTAACGGGAAATCTGGACGTTGAATTAGAATATTATACGGGCGGAGTCTGGCAGCCCGTAACCGAGAATACCAAGCTGTTTGATGAAAGCACCCTTTGGGAGCCCGGACATACCGAGGCGGTATACCTTCGCGTATCAAATCTCGGCAGCCTGGCACTGAAATATATGCTCGGCATCAACATCATTGACGAGACTGGCTCCGTAAACGTTCTCGGTAATGACTTTATGCTTTCGGACTATATGAAGTTCGGCGTTATAAACGGCGTTGATACCCCCTTTACAACTCGTGAGGAGGCACGCAACGCGGTAAGCTCGCCCATTTCCCTCTCGGGCAGCTTCTATCAGCAGAATGCTCTTGAGCCCGGCGACGAGTCGGACTACCTGGCACTTGTCGTATATATGCCCGAGCTTGTTGGCAACGAGGCAAATCACGCACCCGACGAAGATCCTCCGAGGATCCAGCTCGGCATATCGCTGGTTGCAACACAGGGCGAATTTGAGTCGGATTCCTTCGGCCCTGACTACGATGCAGACGCGGTATTTCCTCCCATCAATGGCAACCACGTGCTTATACTTGACGTTAGCGGCAAGGTGGATGCAAGCAATCAGCTGACCGAGGACCTGTCTGTAGGCAATCCTGACGACGGCATTCACGCCACAGTTCCCGCCGGTACGCTGTTAGATCCCGGCACGACACAGCTTGTTCTTACGGTAAAGGCGACCGACCGTAACGGAAATATCAGCGTTACGAAGGGACAGGCGTCACGCAGCCTTGACGTACATATCGAGGGTATCGCAGACGGCAATACCACCCCCGCAATAATCGACCTCGGCGATATTATGCCCGAGGAGCTTAAGGACTCGTCCATCATACTCTACCACGTAGAGAACGGAGCACCCGTACAGATGACGGCGACAGATACGCTCACAGCACACAACCAGTTTGTATACGATGCAACCAGCGGCAACCTTTCGGTAGCTATGGCAACCTTCTCTGAGGTTACGGCAGTCGTTGCTGTAAACGATCCCTGGGCAGGCGAAATAGACACCTCCTGGTACAACACCACCGACAAATCCTTTACCATCACGACCGAGGAGCAGCTTGCAGGTCTCGGTGCGATCGTCGGCGGTATGGCAGACGGAATAGAGCAGGACTCCTTCGCAGGAAAGACTATCACTCTCGCAAGCGACCTTGACCTCGGCGGACTTGGCGGCAAGGCCTGGTATCCTATAGGCTATTATTTCACCGAGGATAATAACGGTGACGGTACTGTCGGTGATTATTACTGCACCGTCTACTCCTTCGAGGGTGTGTTTGACGGTAACGGTAAAACCATATCCAACATATATCAGAGCACCTGGTCTATGAAGGGTGACGATCCCCACTACGATCTCTCCCAGAACCAGTATTATAATGACGGTATGGGAATTTTCGGCTTCGTTCTTAACGGCACCGTAAAAGATCTCACCGTAAACAATTTCCAGTCCGACGGTGAATTCTCTACCACAGGATGCGTTGCGGCGTACGCTGCAGGTACCTCCACCTTTGAAAATATCAATATTGTAAACTCTAATCCCAGAGCGTACAACGTTCCTAACGGCGGTGTGGTCGGCTATGCCTATGAGCAGAGCGGTTATACCAACGTAATTAATTTCAACAACGTAAACGTTAACTCCTCCAACAAGATCTCTGCCCTCTGGGGCTCCTGGGACGTTGGATGCGGCGGTATTCTCGGCCGTGTTAACGGTGCTACCACCATCAATATGACCAACTGTGAGGTTGGTGCGGTTATCGACGTATACAACGACGTGTGCGGTAACTATCAGTATTATCAGTACCGCTACAGCGGAATGCTTATCGGTACGGTTGGTGCGGACAGAGATTCCACCACAGGTCCCGAGACGGTTAATTTCTCTGACGTAAAGGTTTATATCGGTAACTGGGCGGATTACTATTACTGTGAGTTTAAGGATAACTCGATTGGTTCTTACACCGAGGATTATCAGTTCAGCAGAGTTGAAAGAAACGAGATCAATATTGATCCCACCACAAATCTTCCCTATACCCAGAATCTCAGTCCCTGCAGACATCAGCATACCGAAGAAGAAGACAAGATGGGACTCTATCTCCCCTTCGATCAGCTTTACACAGGCTACAGCTGGGGTGCGACCGCAGTTAAGTCTGATCCCGGCGTAGATGTTATTTATTACTTCTACACCGTTACGTATATGGACGGTGAGGGCAAGAACGTCCTCGGCACAGAGTATGTAACTGAAGGTAACAGAGAAGGAAAGCTTTGGCCTGATGTCCATACGGTAAAGGGCACTTCTCTTACAGGACTTAAGGATGAGAGTCTTTTCGAAGGTTGGGTAAATACCAATTCACAAAAGATCACTACTATCCCCGAAGGAAACTATAATAACGTTATCCTTTACGAATCCTGGAACAATCCTTATATTATCAGATTCGTTGATATTGACGGTAAGGTTGTGTACAGCGAGGTCTGGACGAGCAGCAACCAGGGACTTTCTTCCAATCCTTCCAATCCTCCCGAAATTGAGGGCTACGTAGGTATCTGGGAGCCCGGCTGGGAGGATAAGCTTAAAAACGTTACCGCAGACGTGACCATCAAGCCTGTTTATTATCTTGATGATTATGCTGCCGAAGATGACCACGTATACATCGATTCAATTAAATCTGCAAAAGAGCTTTTTGCAGCACTTGAAAAAGGCCAGAGCGTAATTATGGGATTAGATCTTGCAGGAAGCGGTAAAAACGACTTTGGAATCAAAGGCGGAAAGACTGAAGTCTGTGTTATGTCGGGAAGCAATATTAACAGCCGACTTAACCTTAACTCCTTTGAATTAACTTGCGATTTCGACCACAGTGCAAACAAGCAATGGCACGTCTTTGAAATAAGTAATGGAGCCAAGCTTACCCTTTCGGGTGGTGTAGCAGGCGACGGCGTTTTCTCTGTTGAATTCCATGATGTAAAGAGTAATAACGTATACCTATTTGATATTCAGAAAGGTGGCACGCTCGTGCTTGAAGCGGGTGTTAATATCAAAATCAAGTATCCTGTAGGAGACAGGAACGCCGTAACAGCCTTTATGATTGACGGTACTAAATCCTCGTTCGCAGATTATGACGGAATATACCTTTATGATGATTTGGAAGCTGGCATTATTAATATAATTGTTGGCGTTACCACAACCATATCGGTTCCTGCAGCTACTCAAAATTAATCAGTGTTTTATGAGCACCAAAAGCCTAAATAGAGCTTTTGCAAACTATTATTTACAAAAAAGCACTTAATAAGGTGAAGGACGGCACATTTTGTGCCGTCCTTTTTTTCATTTTTCCAATATAGAATTGATTATTTCAACCTCGCCATCGGTGAGAAAATAGTAATAATGATCTACCGCAAAATAGTTTAGAGTTGGGTTGTAATAAATATAAATGTCATCAAATCCCCTGTCTGTTTTCAGCCAAAGATCAATTGTGTCTCGCGTTGTAAAATCAATATAGGTCTGTCTGATCTCCTTACTGTCAAACATAAGCTTGCCATCAACAAGTCGAACGCCCGCGTCACCCCACTCGGCATACCAGAAATCAAAGGACACGCGGTCTATCTCGTCATACATAACCCTTTCCTTCCCCTTAAGTGCTTCTATAAGGGTGTAAAGCTCATCTCCGACTATTCCTTCTTCATCCGCACTATATGCAGCTCTGATCTCCACAGGTTCTCCGTAATAGCTAAGCACCGTTGTGGAGGTTGCATCGTAAGGCAGAACTCCCGAGGTGGCTACGTAAAGGAAAAATTCGCCCTCACGCTCTACTATAATAATCGAATCATAGCTTGGATATGCCGCGTAATGATAGGCTGATCCCTCGCTTAGTCCAAGCTTCTCCGAGGCGGGAAAGATGCCCATATATTCACCAAGATGCTCGGCACTCAGGTTGAATTTATATCCTACAACCGTTTTCTCACACAGCTCAGCAAGAGCAGGAAATCTTTCAAAATCCGGTGTTCCGACAGGCTCGTAATTATATCCGTTATAGACGATTGCGTAGGATCTATCGGGCGACTGACCTCCTTGATTATCGGGTGAAATATTCCACGCATCAAGTCGGCTTATCACAGCAACAAGACCTACACACAGCACTACGCACAGCGTGCAAATAAGTATTTTTTTCATATTTTGCCTTCCTTTCATTAATAAATTTCTTAAAAACGCCCAACCGTATGTGTTTTTTTGCGACAAAGAGGACTTTCCAAACTCTTTTTCACTTTCAATTACCATATCATAATCTATATTGCCGATTGCTTCTATCAGATCCCTTGCATTCATAAAATTTCCTCCTTAATAAATCCCTCACGGTATAAAGCCTCGCGTAGCTTTTTTCTTGTTCTCAAAAGGCAGCTTTTCACCTTGCCCGTACTCATTGAATAGCCCTCTGCTATTTCGGATATCTTATTAAAATACCAATACCGTCGGATAAAAATATTCCTCTCCTCGTCACCAAGCGAGTGCAAAAATTGATTCAGCACCTCGCTAAGATCCATTTGCTTGCTTATAATTTCCGAATAATCCTCGCCCGGTATTTGCGACAGCTCCATCAGGATCAGATTGTACTCCTCCCCGCCCCGCTTCTTAGCATTTCTTTTTTCAAGCAGATTGATCGACAGATTTCGCGTGATACGTCCAAGATACGCCTTTATGGAAGAAGGTCGTTGCGGCGGGATCCTGCTCCACGCCTTTAAATATACCTCTGATATGATCTCCTCGGCGGCAAAGGTGTCATTTAATATAGAGATAGCAATCGACCTGAAATAACGCCCGTACCTGTGCTCTATTTCTTTTATGCCCGTCTCGTCACGGTTAAAAAGCATCGTAATTATTTTTTCATCGGTCATAATAAGCTCCCATAAGGTTAAAACAAAAATACATAATTGAAAGAGAACCTTTATGATAAAGAAAACCTACCTTTTAACACGTCTTTATCACGTCAACTAAAGGTCCGTAGGGTGAAAGTGATTTATTCCTTTTCATTTTTATCTCTTCATACTAATAAACAGATTTTTATATCAAAAGGTTTCACTTTTTGCAAAAAAAACATCAAATTTTATTTTTTTACAATATAACCCTAATGTAAAGTGTTAATCAGGCATAGTAAGGGGGGATAAAATAAGAAGGCCTCAAAAAAACGACGGAAGATCTTTTGAATGTTAAATTTTACCAATTAAAAAAATAAAAGCTCGGTATCCGTTCTTGTAGCATAAATTAATACAAGAGGATACCGAGTTTATCTATTTTATTGAGCATTTAATATTAAAATGTAAATTAAAATGAAAAATTCAAATTAAATTGACCGGCGTGATGCCGACGTCGTGAAGATGCTCGTCATTTGAATATGAAAAGGGAGCAATTTTACCATTTTCGCAGTAGGCAACCGAGTAGGATGCATTGGTCGGGAAAGGAACCTTCCGACTAACCTCCTCAGCAGGAACACCGCTGATTATAGCCCAGAATGAACGAATAATAGCAGCGTGAGAGCTTATCAAGACCGTTTTACCCTCGTTTTGCTTACAAATTGAGAGAATTTCCTTATAAAAACGCTCGCCGGCAGACCTTGTGCTCTCTCCATCAGGAAATGTGAAGCAACCAAAATTATCCCTCCACTGATCTACGAACACTTCCCTGCCCCATTTCTCTATGATTTCATCAACGTAAAGCTTTTCCCAGCCTCCTGCATAGCATTCTCGAAGATTTTTTGATAAAATAACCTCCAAATTTCTCATTTTCGCGTGGGGAGTAGCAGTATTTACCGCTCTGATAAGGTCACTTGAGTAAATTTTATCGATTTTTTCGTCACGAAGATGCTCTGAAGTAGCTAAAGCCTGCCTATATCCAAGCTCGGATAAGTCAAGATCGGTATGTCCGAGAAAAAGCCTTGTCATATTGCCAATACTCTGTCCGTGACGTATAATTATAATCTTTGTCCTCATAATTCTTCCTTTTTACAACTTAATTAAGCAAAAAAAATATAAATAACAACCGCAGAAGCGTTCAAAATGCAATATAAGAAGCATTATTTATTTTAAAAACGCAGTTTAGCGGTTAAAGTAGTGTTTATTTGTCTTTTTAATTAAAAAATCACGAAATAGCAAAATAATATCCAATTTAGTTAAACTAATATTAGAGTCTAATATACTGTATAT